>NZ_FOKY01000001.1:0-300000 GCF_900112165.1 Brevinema andersonii | reverse complement strand
TACCTCCAGCTTTTTGAAGATGCCGACATTTTAGGATATGTCATGTTTCGAATGTATTTTTATGTTAGAGCGGTTTTGGGTGCGTCCTATCTTCCTGTTTTTCCAAAAGAAATGGTAGAGCTTCTGTATCCAAAGCCTGAATATGCCTATATTAAAGAGCTGAGCGGTAATAATACGGATATTTCATTGTGGATGCTGTCTTCATTCCATGCGGAAAGCCATTTCCGAAAATTTGTCAGTTCGGGTGTAGGTGCTGTAGGTTTCGCGCAAGTAATGCCTTACACAGCTGTTGATATCAGGCGCTGGCTAAAAAATCCCGATCTGAACCTTTATGATGTGTTCGACAACATCGAAATGGGTGTTTTTTATCATAATAAGATGTTTAAGGAATACAAAAATAATCATATTTTTGCACTGGCGGCCTATAATGCAGGTCCTGGACGCATTAAGCATTGGCGCAAAGAGTATGCGAAAATTGCCAAAGATCCGTATTTGTTTGTTGAGGCGATTCCTTTCCGCGAAACCAGAAATTATGTTAAAATCATCACATACAATCATGCATTTTATCAGCTGCTGGATGAAAAGGGTGATATACTTTGGTGATCCTTAAGCGTATAAATTTTTATCAACCACACCGGTAATATTTTGAGTAATGTAGCATTCTGATAATTGGCAGTCTTCTATGCGGACGTTTTTGCTAACTATGGTGTCGCTGACTATAGTATCTTTTAAAAAGCTTTCTGCACCGATTGAAACATTAGGACCAATCGAAACATTTTCAAGAATTGCGCTTTTATCAATCCATACAGGTTCAAAAATTTGGACATTTTCAGGATAAGAATGAGGAATATAAGATCCTTTTTTTTTGAGTAATGTTTTGTTAGCTTGAATTAAATCTTCGTGATTGCCGCAGTCATTCCAATCGGTAATATTTAATGTGTTAAAAACGCTCCCATGTTCCATCATTAATTTCATAGTGTCGGTGATTTGGATTTCGTTTCTAGTCTGGATGTTGTGTGCAATTTGATGAGCCAAAGTGGCAAATACTTCTTGTGCAGACTGAAAGTAATAAGTACCTGTGATGATAGTTTTACTTTTGGGATGCTCGGGTTTTTCTTCCATCTCAAGAACAAAACCTTCAGGATCCGTTAGCACTACTCCAAATGATGATGGATTTTCAACATTCATAACAGAAATTCGATTACTGTCGGGACTAAGCATTTTTTTCCAGTCTATTGTAAATGTCTGGTCACCTAACACGACTAACATATTCTCGTCTTTGGCAAAAGCATCCCGGGCTTGGTATACTGCATGCCCCAAACCGTGAGGATTATGTTGTTCGATAAAACGGGCAGGCAGATTAGTGTAATTTTTGCGGATATGGGTTTCAATTTGATCTTTTAGATATCCTGTAATAAACACAAATTCTGTAGGCTGCAAAGGAATCAGGTCCTCCAAAAGATAATCAAGAATAATCTTCCCTGCCAAAAACATTAAAGGTTTCGGTATTATTTCTGTGTGGGGTAGCAAACGTGTACCTTTTCCTGCCAACGGTAGTACAATTTTCATTGCGAATCCTTAATGATTTTTTCCATCATATTGTATATCCTGCGTCCGTGTCCTGTAGCTTTGACGTTGTAAAGGGCTTCTGCAATGGTACCGTTCGGAGCGATAATAAAAGTGCTGCGAATCAAGCCCGTATAAATACGATTCATAAATTTTTTCTCTCCCCAAACTTTATATGCGTTAAGTGTTGATTTATCCGGATCTGAAAGCAGTAGAATATAGAGATCATTATTTTTGCAGAAATTTTGATGGCTTTCGATGCTGTCAGTATTAATACCAATAACATTCACCCCTAGTGCTTGAAATTTTGGTCTTAGATCCGAAAAATCAACGGCTTGTTTGGTACAACCGGGTGTATTATCTTTTGGATAAAAGTATAACACTAACCACTTTCCTTTATAATCGTCCAAAGACACCCAATTTCCTTCCATATTTTTGAGACGGAAATCCGGTGCTTTATCTCCCTTTTTAAGCATAATTTTCTCCTAATGGCGTTCTTCGCCTCGTTCTCTGAAAGTTAAAGTGATGGGCACGCCCGTGAATTCAAACGCAAGGCGTAGGCGTTTTTCCAGGAAGCGTGGGAAATCTTTACGCATATGGTCTTTTTTGTTGATGAAAAAAACAAAACGTGGCGGTGCTATGTAAACCTGAGATCCATAGTAAATTTTGAGCCGTGAAGCTGTACATTCACCTTCATACTCAATCAAATTTTCCGAAAGCCATTTATTGAGGGTGCCTGTCACTACACGGTGGTAAAAATCGTCTCTAACTTTGATAGCTGTTTCCAGCAGTTTATCAGTTTTGTAGTTATCTTTTGCTGAAATAAAACATATGGGGACATAATAAAATTCAGGCAATGCCCGTCTCATTTTACGTTCTACTTCCTTCATTAAATCCTGATTTTTTTTGCCTGTATTGTCTTGAGGTTTTATTAAATCCCACTTGTTCAAAGCAAAAACCATCCCGCGTTTTTTTTGAACAATCATGTCTGCGATCACTTTGTCTCGACGCGCGATTTCATCCGCAGAAGCATGTGCGTCAATCAACAAAACAACAACTTCTGCATGTTCAATGGCCTGCGCTGATCGGACCGCTGCATAATATTCAATATCGTTTTTGATTTTAGCGTTGCGTTTGATGCCGGCGGTATCTGTGATTCGTATCGTTCTGCCCTTAAATGAAATTATTTCATCAGTGGCATCGCGTGTGGTTCCAGGAATATCGCTGACAATCATGCGTTCATAGCCCAAAAGTGTATTGAGCAGCATGGATTTGCCAGCATTTGGGCGTCCTGCAATAGCAATGCGCACTTCATGGGGGTCCGAGTATTCACTCACATTGATATTATTATTTTCAAAAAGTTCTTCTATTTTTTCTAGTAAAATACTCAGTCCTCTTTTTTGAATGACGGAAATGGGAACCATATTTTCAAACCCAAGTCCGTAAAACTCTGCGGCAGCTTCTTCATAAGCCCGGTTGTCAGATTTGTTGGCAGCAACTATTGCTGGCTTATTTTCTTTTTTGATCAATAATGCGAGCTCTGAATCTAAAGGATGAGGATTTTGAGCATCAACTGTTAAAACAACTAAGTCAGCATTCTGGATTGCATACTGTACTTTATCCTGCGCAAGCGAATCCAAAATATTACTGCTTTCGAGGTAGCCTGCTGTATCCCAAACGGTAAATTCGGGAAATCCTTCCTGACGAGCTGTCCCTGAAATAATATCACGAGTTACGCCTTCCGTAGGATCGACAATAGATTTTTTTGCATTCACCAGAAAATTAAATAAAGACGATTTTCCCGTATTAGGACGTCCAATAACTGCCACTGTTGGCAGATGTTTTTTCATAATCAGCTCCGAATATATTATACAAAATTTTTGTCTTTAATACAAGGCTTTAAGGTGGTTTATCAGCTTTTTGACCACAATACGACGCTGTGTGTTGGGTGGAAAAATATATTTTTTAGTAAAAGAAATAACAAATTTTAGGATTTTTTTGTGATAGTTTGGCGATTTAATTTTTGTTTTCATCTGTAAAGCAGAAATTTTTTCATCCCGGAAAACATCCAAAACAGTTTTTTTATTGATGTACGGATCTGGATCGGTTAAACCAGACTTATCTAAAGTTTTCGAGCCTAACGCTTCAAAAAGCAGTTGCCATCGCTGAATTGAAAATTCAGTTTTGAAATTATTTAAACTATCTCGGGCTTCTCCGCCGAGTTTTTTACGTATTTTATCGTTAGTCAGCATTTCAATCAAAGCTTCTGCAAAATCTTTAGGATCATTTTTTTCCGTCGAAATGGCTCCGCTAAGAGTATTCATTTCAAGATAATCCATTTTAGTATAGACAGTTGGCACACCAAACGCTTTTGCTTCGATCCATGTCATAGGCATGCCTTCAAATTTTGACGGCATTGCATGGACTGATGCTTCCAGTAAAAATGGTGATGTGTCTTTATGGAATCCTAAAAAATTTACAGAATTAGCGATTCCCATTTTTTTCGCGGAAAGCTCGGTTTCAAGACGGATGTTACTATCGCCTACCATCATAAGCTGGGCATCGGGTACTTTTTTGAGTACTTCCCGAAATGCTTCAAATAAAAAATCCGTGCGCTTTTGCGGACAAAAACGTCCAATAAAGATAATATTTTTACTTTCAAGCGGTGCTTGTGGAACATTTTCGGGATCAAAGGTCAGCGGATTCGGAATGTAAACAGCAGGAACATTTTTTTCTTTCCAATAAATCTGGTCATATCTCGACAAACATACCAAAGCATCTAGATAAGGATAAACTAAATCTTCCGTGAAATATTTATCGGTATCCGTATAGAGATGACCTACTGCGAGGTTATGAAAACAAGGAACAAAAATAGTCTCTCTGAACCGAAAGTAAAGAAGATCAATATAACATTTTTCATTCAGATAGTTTTGATAGATGACAATGTCACAATTTTCGGTAATTTGGTCGAAAAAAGTGTAGCGATTATCTTTAGGAATAGAAATACATCGGATATTCTCCGATAATTTACGATCCAAAGACGAAGATGGCTGTTCTGTTAACACTAAAATATTATATTCCAACTTGTTGAATTCGTCTGCAAGAATCGCTGTGACTCGTTCGATGCCGCCGATTCCTAATGATTCGACTACAAAAACAATATTTTTAATTTTCCCAGGCTTTCGCGAGGGCATAGCTTGATATAATGCCAGCAAATATTGGTATGGAAAATATTTGCTTATTATATTGAAAATGTTTGATAAACCGTATGTTTTCCATAAATCGGAAAATTCTTTTTGTTGTGTTTCGAAATTTTTTATAGTAAAAAAATCATACAAAATAGAGTATATTTTTTTTGTTTTGGTATCCATTTAAGCCTCGTCCGAATATTATAAAGTTTTTGTTTCCCTGCTTGTCAATAAAATTCCCTCTCTGATGAGAGGGGAATTTTTTAATCGACTTGATCTACTTTAATGATGCGGTTTGAAATGCTGTATTGTGACTCCAAACGTTCCGAAACAGCTAAAGCTTCATCGAGATTATTGAAATATCCGATCCTTACACGGATAAGATTTTTACCGCTAATTTTAATGTCCGTAATGAACACATTAAATCCATATTTCCGTAACTTTTGATAAAGTGCCATAGCATTTTTTTGTTTGCTGAAGGCTCCTAATTGAATTACGTAATATTCCGAGCCAGATCCTTGTACAACAGGAGGCTGTGATGGAGTTTCGGTTTCAAAGACGGCTTCTTCCTCTTCGATACGTATTTCGGGCTCAATTTTAAGGCTTTGCTCGACTTGTGGTGTTTGCTGTTGAATAATATTGTACTGAGGTGCTTGTGGCAATACAGGTTTAGGTAGGGGGTCGTAGCCGATGTTTTGAGCAGGCATCCCAACTGTAGGTAGAGTACTCGATGCATTAACTTGATTTTGGAAATTCAACGGATCGTTAGATGTTTCAAATAAATCTGCAAAAGGATCATCTGTTTTTTCCTCTTCAAGAATTGCTATATTAGGATCTTGAAGACCCGGTGATGGCAACGGTGCAGCGATATATTCATCATCTTCACTAATTGTTATATTTGATAATGGGTCGTCTACTAAAAAATTCATGTTATTCGAAGAAAATCCTGTTGGAGGTGTTAATATAGGCTGTTCTATACTGGGAACAACAATCTGCTGAGCGCGAGCAGGAACTTCTTGTTCGGCGGCGGCAAAAAGATCATTGCTTCCGTCATCCATAAAATCAAATTCATCTTTAACTACAGGTTGAAATGATGCTTGAAGATCTTCTTCGATAGGAGTTGTTATTTCTTGAGTCGGAACTGGAGGAACAACAGGAGCTGCAGGAGTAGGATTGAAGTTTTGAGGTACATCCTGACCTTGGGTGGGAACAGACGCACGAATAGTCTCAGGAATGCTGGTTCCAAGTTCGATGATGGTTGCTTTAACGAAAGTTGTCCCTTCCGATAAAAATCCTAAAATTTCAGCAGCTTGTTTCGAAAGATCGAGGATGCGGTTCTCAGAAAAGGGACCACGGTCGTTGACGCGGACTTCGACTTTTTTTCCATTGGCTAAGTTTTCGACTTCTAAACGCGTTCCGAATGGCAGTGTCTTATGCGCGGCCGTCAAGCCGTAAGCGCTATAAATTTCTCCGCTAGCGGTAGGTTTACCCTCAAAGGCATCTCCGTACCACGAAGCTGTGCCGTAAATAAATTGAGGTGTCTGATTCTGCTGACCAAATCCCGGAGACGGAATAAAATTCCCCACAAAAACCAGTGAAATCAAGATTCGGGACGTCATCATTCTGACGAAATTTTTCATAGCATCCTCCAGTTGAATGCAAAACTATTGTTTGTTAAAATTTTTTAACACTTAGGATGTTTTTCGGAGCAAATTTAAAATGCTTGAGTGTTGGGGCAAATAATTTAATAACTGAAATAATATTGACAAAATCATTGCAACTCCTTATAATAATTACTCACGGACTGTGGCGCAGCTCGGTCCAGCGCACTACCTTGGGGTGGTAGGGGTCGGGAGTTCAAATCTCCCCAGTCCGAAGAATCTTTCTCGTATTAGAGCGGGAAAGATTTTTTTTGTTTCCTTAAACTAAGCATTTTTTTGAAAAATCCGATAATTTAATATTAAGTTTAAGGACAAAACATGCCGAGAGCGTTGATATTTTTTTTAATGATGACGGCGTTGCCGGTATTGGGATTTGGACAGTATGAATACAGTGAATATGATCCTGTCGAAGAAGCCGTTGCTGAAGCCCAGGAACCATCCCCTCCAACTACAAATACTAATATTGTTCAAGTACCTGTATTCAGCGGGATGAAATCTTATTATGCAGTCGATCCTCAAAATCCTCAATTGCCTCCAGGACATTGGCTTCTAAAGCTTCGAGGTAGTGTTTGGCGTAGTCAGGAACAAGTGCTTTCTACTAATAGTCGGGGTGTTGTTTCGGCGCAGCGCTTGTATATTTTTTTTGCATCTGATCGTGATGCTGTAGCGTTTGAATTTGCACCCCATGCTGTTAAAGCTCCTGGTTCTATACCTGTTTTTTCGGACTATATGGAGCTTAATCCTCTCATTCAAACCAATACTTATAAAGTTCAACCTTACCAGTATCAATATTTGTCTATCGATTCTCCCTATACCCGCCAGATCAAACCCTTAGAGCTTTCTGGTACTTTCCAGCAAACAGAACAAATACCTTCTGAAGCTCTAGAATCTTCAAAAGAATCTGAAGAAATTACAGAAGAAGTTGCTGAATATGACAATCAAAGTGATGCATATGAAACCCAATATGAAGGTCAATATGAATCTCAGGATGCTTATCAACAAGAATATGATGACAATCAAAATGACTACTATCAAGAATATGAAGAAATAGCGTTTCATTTTGAATTTTCTGAACAAAATTTTGTCGCTCAGCAAGCTGTTCTTCTTGAACAAATTGTTGTAAATGTTGGTGGGTTACAGGGTGGGATTTTTGTCCACAAAAATAAAAATAATAAAAAAACCCCTTATACTGTATTTTTTTTAACCCTCGAGCCTGATGGTAATTTATGGGCATATACTATTAAAACGTCATTTGATATACGCCGCGGGGATTCCGATGCTGTCAAAAATGCTCGTATTCTTTATGAAAAAGCTTTGAAAACAAAAGCAAATTTTAAAAAGTTCACTCGTGTCCAAATTGACGATTCTGAAACACGACCACGGTTTTTCAAATAGGAGTACTTATGCCCAAACAAGAACATAATAACGTTCCCGAAATTAATCTCCAAGACAAGTTTGAGGAAATTCTTGCTGGCCAGCGTGCTTATATCGAAAGTCTTATTAAAAAACATGCTTGGACGAAGCTTGAAGAGTTTCTAAATGCAGCGGATCCTCATGAAATTGCCAGTGTTTTGGAAGATCTTGACACCACCAAAAGTATTATTGTTTTTCGGATGCTTGGCGAACAGGAAGCTCGAGCGGTTTTTGCATATTTGAGCCCTGAGGATCAGGAGAAAATTTTGCATGCGTTCACTGATGCAGAAGCAGCAAAATTGTTATCGACAATGGATCCCGACGACAGAACCAAGATTCTCGGCGATCTGCCGGCCGATTTTGTTACAAAACTTCTGCGCTTGTTGCCGGTTGAGGAGCGGAAAATCGCGAACAGCCTTTTGAATTATCCCGAGGGTTCGGCAGGGCGCTTGATGACGCCGAAATTTGTTTCCCTGCACGAAAATCTTACCGCCGAAGAGGCATTGAAATTGGTAAAAAGTCAGGCTTCCCAAAAAGAAACTATTTACACATGTTACGTTACGAATGATAAAGGAGTTTTGACAGCTTCTGTAGAGCTGGAGGATATTATTCTGGCTCCCGAAAAAAAACGCCTCAAAGACTTCATGAAAGAGGACCCTGTTTCTGCAACCACTGATGCCGATAAAGAAGAAATTGCCCGTTTGATCCAGTATTATGATATGATTGCACTGCCGATCACCGACAAACACCACCGGTTGGTAGGGATCATCACACACGACGATATTATGGACATCCTTCAGGATGAAGCCACAGAAGACTTTCAGCGCTTTACGGGGATTAATCCGTCGGAAGTCAATTATCTCAATGGAAGTTTGTGGTCTTTCATTTTGAACCGCTCGGGATGGGTGTTGGTTTTGCTGTTGCTGGCGGGGTTTTCTCAAGATATGATCATTAGTTATGGGGCGCTTCTAGAGGATCGTTGGATGGAGCTTTCGCTGTTTTTTACGGTGCTGGTAGGAGTGGGTGGAAATGTTGGCAGTCAGTCATCGGTGTTGGTGATACGTGGTATTGCGACCGGTGAAATAGGAAAAAAAGATACCTCAAAACTTTTTTGGCGGGCGCTTGTCAGCGGTGTGGCTATGGGGCTCCTGTTGGCGTCAGTGCTGTTGCTGAGGATTTTCCTGTTCAAAACAGGCAGCGAAGTCAAGGGGGTTGCTGCGTTTGCGATGGTTTTGATTGTTACAGTAGCCAATCTTTTAGGAGCGATGCTTCCTATTATTCTTAAAAAATTTAAAATTGATCCAGCAGTGGTATCAGCACCGCTAATTTCTACTCTAATGGATCTTGGTGGCCTTATTTTATATCTTGAAATAGCTGTTTTTATCTTTCTTGATTGAGGGGTCTGGTTGTTTCTTGAAATGGCATACCGGTTTTACTATTAAATCAAAAATTAAAAATCCACCAATCATCACAACCTTGACATTGTTTACAACTGGAAAATTGCCCTTGGTGTTGATAAAAATATTTGCTAAGATTTTTTTTCCATAGATCTTCTAATGATTCTTTGGCAACGTTGCCAGGACTGCCAATGAGATCAGTGTTTTGGCGGCACAGCATAACGGTGCCGTCGCTAAGTATTGTTATATCGCGACTTAAAGCGTAACATGCATGGCGTCGAATGGGTGCGAGATCCACTGTTTTTACGGAAGGGTCACCAAATGAATCTGCTTTGGTGATAATAATTCGTGGCATTAAATGTTTCCATGTTTTAAGAAACTTCGGGATCAAATCTTCGGATTCATGAGCGCGTGTCAACCGTATCCATAGTTTTTCCTGGTTCGGCAGTTTAGAGAAAAATTTATTTAGTTCTTCATTGGAAGGAAGATTCGATTTTGGTGAGAGGTCAAAAATTAGCTCCGTGTTTGGACGCGAAAGCACAAGAGATGCTAACTTTTCATTAAGAATAAGAGTCCGACTTTCAACGATAATCCGACGTTCCTTATTATTTTCTAGCTGTTGAAACAAATCTTCAAATAACGGGTGAGCAAACGGTTCACCCCAGACACCTAAAGATAAAACAGCTTCCGGTGCCCATAAATTCAGCTCTTGTACAATGTTTGTGAAAAGCGGGAGAGCTATATTAGGCTTTTCGGAAAAATCGGCTGTATGGAATTCATCTGTTTTTGGACACAATTCAACTGCAACATAGTGGGGAAATCTATGGATTTGTGCTCGATTTTTTTCAGCAAAATTTTCGGCTTTCTCTAAAGTAAAGTTAAAATCATAAGAAAGTTCATTCAAATATAAACTACTGTTTTTTTCAACGGGAAGAAAATCAATACGTTCCATTGCAATCCGTGATGAAGAAAGATATACTCCTACATCAATACCTTTATACTCCCAGTTGACGAGTTCTTTGAAAGGTATACCAAATGATGTTTTTTCATCAAGAAAGTAAAGAAAATCTTCTGCAAATTCTCCTGCAACTACTGATGGAATTAATCCTTCTGGCATATGTTCGGCAAAAGAAATATCATATTGTCGAGTGCGGAGAAAATTTAGAATTTCTTTTGTCTGATCCACACACAATGCACCACTATAAGCATTTGCTACGATAATGTCGCGTCCTTTTGCCTGCGTTGCGGCATAAGAAAATAAATCTTTGATATTATGAAAACGTCTTTGGGTACAAAAATCTAATTCCAAACCCGCAACCAAAATTTCTCCGCCCAACGGGTAAAGTTTTTTCAATAAATTTTCATGAATGACTTTTAATTCTTTAAGGTATCGTGTTTTCAAAAAAGATTGAGTGTCATCGATCAGTAGAAAAAGTACATTGTGCATAATTCCCCCCTTCTATTTTAAAAGAAAATTATAGGAATTGCAAGACGAAACTTTGAGATTTTTTTTATTTTTCCGTTATAATGAAGTCATGGAGTAAATCATGAGAAAAAATGCGTTGTTTTTGAGTATTGCTTCGGCTTTGCTTCTGACGGGGCAATCAAATTTTTTCGAGTCCGATGAGCGCCGTCTTAACAGGTTGCTCAGTGAAACAGGCTCTGCAACTGATCTACATTCTCCGCTTGTCTTGGAAAATACTGTTTTATTTTTTTATATTGGCTCGGCAAAAGATATTTTTCTTGCCGGTGACTTTAATAATTGGAATCTTAATCTCAAAATGAAAGAACATCGGTCTAATTTGTGGATATTTTCATGGACCAACCGTACTCAAGCTGGCTCTTACAAATATCGATTTAAAGTGGATGGTTTTTGGATTCCGGATCCCACAAATCCAAATTTCGTTTACGATGCCGGACGTGAAAAATTATCGTTGTTGACCTTGACCAATGAATTTATTCCCGATAAAAAATATCCGTTGTGGCTTTCCAATGATGTTTACCGTTTCCAGCATACGGCTACCAATGCAAAAGCCGTTGCTTTAGCTGGCGATTTCAATAATTGGAATCCTTATTCCCATCAACTTAAATATGAAGGTGGTGGCATTTTTTCTATTGATATTATTTTAGATCCCAACAAACTTTATCTTTATTCATTTGTGGAAGATGGTATGTGGGTGTTTGATGTCAACAATAAAAAACAATACCGCAATCAGCAAAACCGTGCTGTAAGTGCGTTTTTTGCGGACCGTCTGAATTCCAAACCTTAGGAGCATTCCGTGAGAAAAAATTTGTATTTAGCTACACCCGGACCTGTTAACATTCCTGAAGCTGTCTTTCAAGCAATGCATACTTCGATGCATCACCGAATTGCTGATTTTATTGAAATTTTTTCGCGCTGCCGGCAGAATTTACCTAAATTTTTTCAGACAGATGGTTCTGTTTTGATGATGGGATCTTCAGGTACGGGGGCAATGGAAGCTTCTTTGATTAATACATTATCTCCTGGGGATAAAGTTTTAGTTATTGAGTCAGGAAAATTTGGGATTCGTTTTGCTGAGATCGCAGAAACTTTTGGCTGCTTGCCTATTGTTGTGTCCAGTCCTTATGGAACATATCCTGATCCTGGTCAGGTACAAAGAGCTTTGAAGGAAAACCCTGATGTTAAAGTTGTTACCGCTTGTCACAGTGAAACTTCAACCGGTGTGCTTGCTCCTATTGCTGATTATGCTGCTACTGTTGCTCTGACGGATGCGTTGTTTATTGTTGATACAATTTCATCTGCAGGCTGTATTCCAATCAATCAGACTAAAAATAAAATTGATATTTGTATTTCTTCTGGGCAGAAAGGGTTTATGACTCCGCCTGGTGTGTCATTTATTTCATTGCAAGGCGAAAAATTTATGCCGGCATTAAAAAAATCGCAGCTGCCAAAGTTTTATTTTGATATTCTGCGCCAGCTCGACCAACAACAATCCTGTCATCCTGAATGGACACCTGCTACCCATATGATTATGGCTCTTGATCAAGCTCTCGCTATGATGATGGAGGAGGATGTAGAAAAAATTTACCTCCGCCACAAACAGGTGGCTGATTATGCCAGGAAACGTGGTTTAGAATTGGGTTTTGAATTATTCGCTCATAGAGGTTTTACCCCTTCTGATAGTGTTAGTGCTTTTGTTACAGAAAAACGTATTCCTGCTAATCAGCTAATTGAGTGTCTTTCTAGAAAAAATATCATTATTGCAGGTGGACAGGATAACCTGAAAGGAAAAATTATTCGCATCGGACATCTTGGTATGATGGATCTGATGCAAATCAAGTGGATTTTTGATGAAATAGAAGATTGTTTCTCTTAAGGCTCTTCAGTTTTGAAAACGGAAAAAATTTGATCAATGGATAGTTTTTCTCGGCCGTTGAGGTATGCAAGTTCTAATAATACTCCAACTCCAATTACTTGACCTTGCAATTCTTTGACTAATTTAATAGCAGCTTCTAAGGTGCCACCTGTTGCTAAAATGTCATCACAAATTAAAACCCTATCTTGTGCAGAAATAGCATCTTTATGAATTTCAACAACAGTTTCTCCATATTCCAAGCTGTAAGTACGGGACAATTTTTCATAAGGAAGTTTACCCTCTTTGCGGACAGGTATAAATCCTGTGCCAAGTATCATAGCAATTGGTGCTGCTACTACAAATCCTCGGGCTTCGAGTCCTACAACCTTAGTAATTTGGTAATCTCTAAAGAAATCAGCAATTTGTTCGAGTGTTTTAGAGAATGCCTCAGGATCTTTCCATAATGTTGTCATATCTTCGAACATAATTCCTTTAATTGGATAATCGGGTATCTTTCGTATCAGAGAATAATAAGACATTGTTTCCTCCCGTGTTATTTTAATAGAACTTAATTTTTTTGTCAAAGAATTTTTGTTTTTTAGAGAAACACGCTATAATATATACAGATATTTTCAATTGGAAAAAACTATGAAACGAATATTTTATTATTTTGCAAGCTTTCTGATCATAAGTCCATGTTTGTGGTCGAAAAATCCTGTTTCTCAAATTCTTGTCCGTGATGCTGTTGGCGATGTCCAGTACCGTGCGATTGTAGCACCTTCATGGACTCCTATTACAGCAGGTGTGCGGCTTCAAGAACGCACCTTGATCCGCCTAAATACTCCTGATAGTATTGCAACATTTTCTCTTCCTGACGGCAGTTTGCTGCGTTTGATTGGTATTGGTTCGGTTTTTTTGGATTATATTGTTCGTCCTGTTAATAATACTTATCAGACAAAAATGCTCCTAATGACAGGACGCTGGTTCTATAGTTCGAATCCTAATTCTAAAACACGAATGATTGTTAATACTGATGTTACAACTAGCATTATTGAAAATGGTTCAGGTGGTGGTTATTTTTTCAACGGCACTAATGAACTATTAATTCGTTCGGGGCACGGGGTGATCGGATACCGTCAACATGATTCTATTCCTGTGAGCCTCGATGAAAATCAGGTAATTAGTTTTAATATTTATGATGGTTTTTTCCGTGTACCAGAATTGGCTACCGATGCTCATTATCAGAATTATTTGATTTTCAGTGAAGATACGAAAAATTTTATGAAACCTGAAGATTTAACGTTTTCACCGGCACAGCCTTTAAGTTCAGCCCAAAAAGACAACCAAGATACTCAAGTCTTTCTTTTTTATCCGGATAAAAAGATGTTTGAATCCATCAGTAAAAATGTCCCGAAACCTCCTTTATTTTCTGGAGATATAAATTTTGAACAGCTTAAAGTATTGGAAGATTTATCTTTTGTGAAGCGGGAGGACCCTTTACGAGTGGTCATAGCTAAACTACGACCTCCACCTCTGCCTCCGCTTCCCGAGCCAAAACCTATTAGCAATACAAAAAGAGTGATTCCGTTATCGTTGTTAAAACCAATCAACCTTGAAGATTTTGAAGTACCCAAACCGCAAATACTGACACAAGCTCAAAAGCAGCCTGCCGAACCTCTTCAGCTTGTCAAACCTCGCCCGAGGCCCAAACGTAGTGTTCCTGTAAGACCACTTACTCCTATTGTTTCCCAAGAGCAAAAAACAAATATACCTGAAATAATAGATTTGGAAGCAATAAAAGTGGAACAGATTCCGATTGTAGAGGAAGTAAATGATGAACCCAAAATAGTAATACCTCAAGCACATCCAAGAAGGCCAGTTATAGTACCGAAACCAGTGGAAGAGAAGAAAGAAATTTTTACTGTACCGCAGTCATTTACAAATGAATTCGATCCGAATGCTAAGGAATTTCAATATCGTTCTTTTGAAGTACGAGAATTAGAAGATTTATTACAGGGAGATTTTTCTAGTACGATTTTTTATTAAAATAAAAAAGACGGGTAACAAGATACTTTGTCAGTACTGTTACCCGTCTTCATAGGTTGGAATTGGGGTTTAATAAATTATTTTTTCTTATAAATGCCTTAGTCTGTAAAAAATGTTAGAACTTGTTAAAGATGAAAAAATAATTTATTTTTGTTTAAAAATTTGATCTCTACCTTGTGCTTTTGCTTGATATAAAAGATTATCAGCAGCTTTGATGATATCTTCTGGAGTTTTATAAACATTTTTTGCTTCTAGTATACCGCTACTTAAAGTAATGGAAACACCATCTTTATCATGAAATTGTTTCACTTTTAAACTGATCCGTTCTAAAATTTTGTAAGCTGCCTCGATTTTTGTATTCGGAAAAATAATAGCGAATTCTTCTCCACCAATCCGTGCTAAAAAATCTGTTTTTCTAATATTTTCTTTCATAATCTGTGAAATATTAATTAAAATCTCATCACCTTTAAGATGTCCATGTTCATCATTTACTTTTTTGAAAAAATCCAAATCAATCAGTGCTAAACAAAATGGATGTTTACCTTCTTGATACATTTTTTGGTAGGCAGAAATATAAGTAAAAAATGTACGGCGATTATTTAAATTTGTTAAACTGTCTTTGAATGCCCAATTTTTTATTTTCTGCATGGCTCGGAATTGTTTAATAACTGCATTAAGCCGTATAATGAGTTCTTCTTCAGAAAACGGAAAATGTATAGTTGTTGAGACTGGGGCTTCTGCAGCTTCTTTTATACTTTGTTTGCTGTAGCTGTCCAGAATTAATAAAATAGGATAATTGAGCAAATCTTCCTGAAGAAATTCTTGATTTGAGGTGCAGAATAATATAAAAAATTCTTTATCAATGATGATTGTCTGATATTTTCGTATAGATGGGAAAGTTGTCATAGAACGTTTTTTTGAATTTTTCGTGAGATTTTTTAAAGTATCATTGTCGGAAATGACAGATAATCGATATTTTTGTTTTTTTGCTACTTTTCTGATTAAAGAAAGTTTCTCCTTATTTTTCACAATTGCTAGAATGTTCATTTTCGGCCTCTAGGAGGGATTTTTTGTTCGCAGAAATCTTGAATCGGACATTCCAAACATTTCGGTGTAATTGGTTTGCAGATTGTTTGACCTAATGCTACTATAGGTTTGTTGAATGAGCTCCACAATTCTTCAGCGACACGTCTTCTAATTTCAAATTCAGTTTCTTCTGGAGTTTTTGTGTTGCAAAATCCCCAGCGATTCGAAATTCTGTGCACATGAACGTCAACACATACAGCAGGGATATCAAAACCAACACTTAAAACTAAATTTGCAGTTTTACGTCCTACTCCCGGCAATTCAAGCAGAGTTTCAAGATCGGCTGGAACTTGGCTGTTAAAATCGCAAATAAGAATTTCGGAAATTTTTTTAATATTTCTTGCTTTTGTTTTGTAAAAGCCTACTGGATAAATAAGTTTTTCGATAGTTTCTTGAGGTAATACTGCTATTGCTTCGGGGGTATCAGCAACTGCAAAAAGACGCCCACTAGCAGGAGCTGTAGTTTCGTCTTTAGTGCGCAAGCTGAGAATTGTCGCAATTAAAATGCGAAATGGTGTCCGTCCGGCAGTTTTCATAAAGTGAATAGCAGGTGCGTGCTTCAATTGAGGAGTAGCCTCAAGAATTGAAAAAATTTTATTGAATCTAGCTTTGTTCCATATTGTTTCTTCCATAATAACCTTTACTTACAAAAAGAGAGTATTTTATTATAGCATAATACAGTAAAAAGCACAAGACCATCAAAATAGGCAGTAAGTATTTGTGCTGCAATAAAATAATGCTATTAGGGATCCTTGAGGCAGTGTAGCTGATGCGATCGATATAAAGATAAATAAGTGTTAATAAACGCTCGGCCGGAAGAAACGTTAAATTCCAAAAAGCACTGATACCTAAAATAAAACTTAGAACGATCAGTACTCCGGCAAGCGGAATTACAAAAATGTTAGAGATCAGAAAAAGCAGATTAAACTGTCCAAAAAAGAAAATTAAAATAGGAAATGTCGCCAAACCTGTTGCTAAGCTAATTGTAATAATATTTCCTAAAAAATTCCCACACTTATGAAAGAAAAAGTTTTTCCAGAGACCGCGTAAATAGATAATTCCTGCAACTGCCGAATAACTTAATAAGAATGATATGGAAAAAATGTTCTTATAATTAACAATTAGAGTTAATATTAAGCTGATCCAAAAAATTTTAGCAATAGAAAATGGTACCCGTAAAATTGTACCGACTATCCATAATAAGTGAAATAAAAACGTCCGTTGTAATGAAATTCCTAATCCCCCTAAAAGCAAATATAATAGAGAAACAGGTATTGTCAGTAGGCTGATATAACGTTTCGGGATATGAAAAATACCTAATAAAAATGCGAAAGTTGCCGTAATAATCATCATATGAAGTCCCGATAAAGCAAAAAGATGTGCTAAAGCAATAATACGCATATGTTCTCGGAATTCTGGATTAAGGAAATTTTTATTTCCGAGTACCATTGAAATAATCAATCCAGCAATATCAGGATGATGTTTTTCAAAATTTTGTCTGTAAGTTCCAGCCTTAGTAAAGTAATGTTATTAAAGAAATTCGGTGCAGGTTTGATAATTTCGATATCTTGCAGATGTTTGGTGTAAATTGATGAAGAATTTGGATAGAATTTTCCTCGGACTTTTACCACAGCGAGCGGTGCGATAATTATTTTATGGTCTGTTGAAATTTTTATACCTTCGGCATGAAATTGATAAGATATTTTTCCATCATGGATATCAAGGTTGGGAAAATTTTGAACGTAAAGAATTTTCTCTACAAAATACGGAGGACTGATCGTTCCTGCAAATGTCCAATAGGGGATAAAGCTAAGCCAAAGAAGGAGATTTATTTTCTTCAGATGCATTGGCTTGCTCTTTGGAGTCTAAGTTAAATCCTTCTTTTTCAGATTTTTGAAGAATTTCCGTCAGCTCGTAAAAACCTGCAGGACGCGAAAGATCAGTGATAAAATCATAACGAGCTGCTTGTTTTGCGGCTTTTTCCAACAGAAATGGAGTTGTCGGAAATGTTGATAAAGGAGGAATTTCCATTTGAATTGCCAGTTCTTGTAGCGTTTCCATCACAAGAAATCCATTTTCTAAGACATCTCCTTTATCCTGCAGGTCTAAAGTTTTGAAAATTTTTTGCATTTTTGATATGTTGGGGAGTAGAGAATACTCGAGAGCATGTAAAAATACTGCACCGGCTCCTTGAGTTTCGGAGCAGATGCGGCCAGCTTCCAAACCCATGCCTAGAGCAGCAGAAATTCCTAAACTCGAACTTTGTATGGCAAATGATCCTAATAATCCTCCCAGCATAAGTTCGTTTTTGATGCGTGTATTCGTGGGTTCGTTTGGCAGCCGATTGCCAGCTGAAACCAAAATTTCAATAGCTTTCAATGCATAAGATTCTCCCAGCAAGCTTAAACTTCGTGACAGATATGCGTCCATTGTGTAAGCCAAGGCTTGGAAAGCATGACTTAAAATAATATCTACGCGTATATGTTCTGTGTAAGACGAGTCTAAAAGCAGCCAATCGGCACGTGATTCTGGATCATAATACGGATGTTTTAATTGGTCAAGTTCATCGGCAATGTAATAGGTATCCATGATTCCTGGGCAAATTCCAGGCATTGTAGGTATTTCGATGTAATGTATTGGTGTTTTATTTTCCGGGAGAGCTGCCAGCTGAACCATACCTCTTGCAACAGCAAGAACATTAGGATTTCCAAAACCAATGACGATCTGTGCTCGTGAATCGCGTACTAAATTTACACCTTCGTAAAGGTAATGAGTACTAGGGTTGATCGAAGTTTCGTAAGCAATTAGTCCATAAGCAGTGTTTTCGATGAAACGCCTGAGAGTCTGAGTGATCCCCAGACCAATTAATGCTTCATCAGTAACTAAAACGACCCGTTTTTTTGATAAATCCGCCATCTCGCTTAAGTGTCCAAAGCTTTCATAGCCTTGAATGATACGCGTTGGAATATGAAAATAATTGAAATCCAATGCAGTTTCCTTAATTTTGATGTTCATTTATCGGATATAGGCTTTAAGATGTTTAATGGTAAGCTAAGATATTTTCGAGATTTTTGTACATCGGAGCGATATGAATGCCAGGAGCCAAATGTCCGTTTGTCATTGATTCAGCCATTTTGATTCTCAGAGCGTAAGCAAGCTCTATTTGAGAAATAGGATTAACAAGAATCTGAGAAATATTTTCAAACCCCGCTAAGACAGAGCTTCTAAGATTCAGAATAATTCTCCATGGTGTCTTGAAACCCTTACTATTGAACGGCGTATAAAACCATTCTTCATTGCAAGGTGTTGAAACTCCTAAAGTACTGTATACCGCATGAACCAGATCACTCATTGCGTCGATTTCTTCAGACGAATGATCCGAAGGTAATAAGTTTTTTGATTTTGAACATATCGTAATCAATCCTACTTTGCCACCGACTTCAATATAAGATATTGCATGTTCATTTTCAGCAATAAAAAGATTATGTGCTATTGCTGTTCCTAATGCAAAGTTGCGGTAAATATAGGGGTTACTTTTGAATAAATAAGCCTCGTTTTCAAGAGGGCGCCCCCAAAAATCAAGTCCTAAAATCTGTTTATGCCAATGCTCGAACGATGCCCCTGCCTGCAAATGCCAATTTTGAAAGGTCGCAATAAAGGAAATATATGGATTTATTTTGCGCATGCTAACGTGAATATTACATAGTTGATGATATGAGACCCGATGATCTTGCCAAGACATTGTACTTGATGCAAATAATCCGCTTTTGTTGGCGGCGTCCGGCAGAAAATGACGTCCTGAAGTTAAAAGTTCATGAAAGCCGCTGAAAAAGGGTTTAACAGCATTTTTTTTTCTTTCAAGGCTCATTAAATTGCTATCTATTTTCATCCGAAATAGCTTGATCCTCAAGAGATCTTCAATGTATTCCCGTAAATTGGGAGTATTAAAATAATCATCGATGCGTTCGATGTCGCTGTGCGGCGAATCAAGTCCGTATTTCTGATGCCAATAGGGAAAACTCAAAATTTCAAACAGATTTCCTTGCCTTCGAAAAAGAACTTCTTTATGAGGATCGTTGAGCGGCGGATATTCAATGGTTTTGACTTTATTATCAACACGTACGGTTCGATTTTTTTCCGGAGTTGCTTCGAACATACGACCCAGACAAAAAGCACAATAGCTTTCTTTATAATTAGGTGGTGTTTTTTCGATAGGAGTGCGATCGTCGACAGTAAATATACGCGATCTCCTGTCCGGACTATAAAAACTTTCGGTGTTCAACAGAGGATGCTTACAAGTTTCGATATTTTCTGGGCTTGAAAAGAAGTACTCATTCATAAAGAGCCTCCTATTTTTTTACTAATGCCTGTATCAGTCTTGTACACCAGAGTACTGCCAAAACAACCATCATACCCCAAATAAGGTACGGTGCTATGGGATCCATGAAGGGATTTAAAATTATAGTTCTTTCATATAAGAAAAATAATGCTGTTGTTGCTAAAAAAGCAATACTTAAAACAATAATACTTTTCATAAGTGCTCCGTTATGTTGAATGCCTGCATAAGATTTTGAATGTTGTCTTTATCATAGAAATCAATCGAACGCCGGCTCAATGTATTTCTGACTTCAGACAATACAGGCCCAGTAGATATCACAATAATGCGTGAAAAATTATCAGTTTTTTGCGTTTGCAGAGCACGTAAGATAGCATTTTCAGGCAGCGGATCCGACGAACACCAAAACATAAATAATGTTTTTGCACGTTTGGTGTCACGCCATTTGCCTGTTGTTTCTGAGGCTGTAACTGTAATAATATCTTGTCCAAAAGTTTTGTAATTGTCGATTGTATATTTGAATTTTTTTACGAATTCATGAGTTGTTTCAATTAATGCTTTGTCTGTTTTGGTGAGCAGGTCTTTGAAAAAATCACTCAATCGAATAGAAGAAAATTCTTGCAGTTTGCGTTTAACATCCAGATAATTAGGGTCTATATGCATAATATATTCCCATTGTATAATTGCTTTATCGAAATCTTGGATAGTTATATACAATTCAGCCAGCTCGTAGTGCAGCAATAAAATTTGCGAAGTTGATGCAACTTCTGGTTTTGCAACAATCAAACCCCGTTCTAATGCTTGGATGGCCGAATAAATTTCTTCTTGATCTTTGTAAAGTTTACCTAGTTTCATTGCCGCCAGAAATTCAATTTGCGGGTTTTTGAACTGTTCCGCTTTCAGATAAAAACAAATTGCTTTGGAAATTTCATGTTTTTTCTCACATGTTTCACCCAGTCGGTACCATGTTGTCGGTGCTTGAGGTTCCAATTTAATCAAATAAGAATAAGAGGTATAAGCTTCTTGAAGATTGCCTATATCAAAATTCGTATCCGCATAAAGTTGCCAAGCTTTAATATTATTCTTATCAATTCCTAATGCTTTTGATAAAGGTACTAGAGCTTGATGAGGATTTTGCATCTGCAAAAGAATTTCGCTCATTAACAGATAGTAATCCGAATTGCTGGAATCCATATGAACTAGTTGGTCAATATAGTTGAATGCTATTTCAGGAACATTTTCTTCCTTGTAGAAATTGGCAAGATAAAACAACATATTTTTGTAGTAATCTTTATAGCGTGAAAAATTTTTTTTGAGGAGAGCTTCGAATATTCCGGCTGCATCCTTTTTTTTGCCGGACAGGCGATAAATCTCACCTAACCAGTAATTAGCTATAGGGTCTTGATGGTTTTTTTTGAGGTAGGCTTTTACTAAAGTTTCAGCTTCATCTAAATTTTTAGATTCGACTAGAAACTCTACTTTATGAACAAATCCTGGTTCAATAATGACAAGCTGTACGATCACTGCTAAAATTGTCAGTATAACAGTACTAGCAGCTAATGTCAATAAAATCTCAGTCATTTACACAACTCTCTTTCTTTGGTAGTAAGATTCTGGATATGGAATTGTATCAGGATTGAGAAAAGGCCATGCTGGATTATCTTGATTTTCTAAGATATCATCTGCTTCTGGAAATTGGAATTTGGGGTTTTTTAGTTTTTCTACTGCATCTTCAATGAGTGAATGTTCCATACTTTCTGGTGCTAGTGCCAGATATTGTTCCCAATATTTGAGTGTTTCTATTTTATTTTTCTCAATAAAAAAAACAGTCCCTAACATTCTCAAAGCATCAATTAAAGTATCGTTGTTCTCAAAAGAGCGCTTAAACATAGATTTCGCAGAATCATAAAGCTCCAATGAAAAAAGAGCTAAGCCTCTGTTGTAATATGTAATAGAAATCATTGTTTTTGTTTCAGGGGAAAGTTTTTTCTCAAGTTGTTTTGCTGCGATTGCATAATAATCTGCAGCATTTCTATACAATTCCAGAACAAAATATAAACTGCCCAATCGAAACAAATCTTCGGAGGATAAATCTTTCTCCAGAAATTCTAAACGTAGTTCAATCAATTCATCCAAGGCAGAATTTTCTAGAGGCTCTTGTGCGTAAATAAAACTTGCCATCAAAAGCAATAGAATAACCCTTTTTATAAAAGCCCCCTTTATAGTTAGGAGTTTTGTGTTTCTGTAATGCGTCGTATAACTAGGTCATGAAGTTCATCACGTGTATGTACTTTTGACAAACTTTCCATGAGATCTGTTTTTTCGCAGGTTTCTACAATAATACGCAGCATATCCAACTGTTCTTGAGGATGAGCATCTTCATCAATTACCGCAGCGAAAAACAGCTTGGTTGGGATTTGATCATATGCATCGAAATCTTTGCCGTCCGGAGCGTAAAATACTGCGAGTTTCATGCTGTCCAGACCCGAAACCCGCGCATGTGGCACTGCTAACTCTTTGCCTAGTCCGGTGGAACCTTTTTCTTCGCGCTCCCACAACGCTTTGAAAATCTTGTTGTATTCCAAATGGTATACGTATGCAAAAAATTCAGCAATTTCTTTTATAATGTCTTTTTTGGAATTGGCCTTCAGCCCGACGTGAAACGCTTTTTCTCCAAGCAGTGCTCTTAATGTCATCATAAGCAACTCCTATAATAAATTTGAAATTTTTTTTTGTGCTGCAGCCAACGCAATGCATAATCCGGCGGGATTTTTTCCTCCTGCCAAAGCAAAATCTGCTTTCCCCCCTCCCCCTCCCCCTATCATTGGTGCTAATTCTTTTATCAGTTGTCCTGCATTGAGTTGGCTGTTGAGATCTTCAGAAACTGCAGCAGAAAGCAGAACTTTTTCTCCCTGCTTTGCTGCTAATACCATTACTCCGCTTTTTACTTTTTCTTTGAATTTCATGCTTAAAGCTGTTAATTTTTCGTTGTCAGCATTTGTTTCTGTGATTATTATGGTATGGCCTTTAACGGAAATACTTTGATTTAAAAGCTTGTCAAATTCGGTATTAATCAGCAGATTTTTGTAAAATTTAATTTCTTTTTCTTTGTCTTTCAATTCATTCAGCAAAATGTCAACACGTTCAGTTAATTTTTTTTCTGGAACTTTCAACAAGTTGCTTAATTCCTTTTCTCGTTCGAGTGTTTCCTGAAATCGGTCCAAAGCGGCTTTTCCTGCTATTGCTTCGATCCGCCGTGTTCCTGAGGACACTGAAGTATCTCCGATAAGGCTGACTACACCTATTTCGCCTGTGGATTCTACATGTGTGCCACCACAAAGTTCTAATGAATCTCCCAAGCAAACAACCCGTACAATATCACCATATTTTTCTTCAAACGCTGCAATAGCGCCGAGTTTTTTAGCATTTTCGATCGGCATCTCTTTGATATTGGTAAAGTAATTATTACGGATATCTTGATTAACGATTGTTTCAATTTGGCGCAGTTCATCGAAAGTAAGTGCTTTGGGATGAGTGAAATCAAATCGCATTTTTGTTTCACCAATCCAGGAGCCAGCTTGACTGACATGGTTTCCTAAAACTTGACGTAATGCTTTGTTGATAAGGTGGGCAGTGCTGTGATGACGGGCGATATTTTTCTTGCGTATCTCATCTACCGTAGCAGTTACTGGATTACCTTCTAAAACTCTGCCCTGTTTAATTTTTCCTAGATGAATATGCTTTCCATCAAGAAATTTAGTATCAAAAATATCAATAATTAGTCCGTCTGCGGTAATAGTGCCAGTATCGCCAATTTGTCCTCCTTTTTCTGCATAAAATGGGGTTTTGTCAAGAACAAGGGCGATTGTTTCATTGTTTTGTTCTGCTACTTTTAGAATAACAGCTTCAACGGTGGGTGTTTCGATATATTGAGTGTCTGGTAGGTGTCTGAATGTCGAAAAATCCAAACTGTCCGCTTTCCATGAGGCTCGCGCTCTTTCTTTCTGCAAGTCCATAAGTTTTTCGAAAGCCGGTTTGTCATAAGTCAGATTTTCATCTTTGAGGATTTGTTCCGTGAAATCTATAGGAAATCCCATAGAATCATACAGAAGGAAAACATCTTCTCCGCTGATCATTTTGCTTTGAGATGCATGTGTTTTGGAGATCAATTCTTTGATTTTGTAAAATCCTTTGTTAAGTGTCCGAAAAAAGCTTTCTTCTTCGGATTTAATTACTGAAGTAATTGAATCAAGTTTATCCTGTAGTTCTGGGAATGGTTCAACCATAATCTCTGTAACTACTGGCACTAAAAGATGCAAAAAAGGTTCTGTTAATCCCAATTCCCTGCCAAAACGCGCCGCTCTACGCAGAATTTTTCGAATAACGTAGCCGCGGCCTTCGTTGGAAGGCATAATTCCGTCACCAATAGCGAGCGTTAATGCTCGAATGTGGTCTGCAATCACCCGATGAGGAGTACCTTCAAATCCTTGAGTGTAGATAATGCCAGAATATTCAGACACGGCATCAATTATAGGTATAAAAAGATCAGTATCGTAATTAGAATTTTTTTGTTGAAGGACGGCTGTTATTCGCTCGAGCCCCATTCCCGTATCGACATGTTTAGCGGGGAGTTCGGTTAGAGAACCATCTTCATTTCTGTTGAATTGGATAAAAACAAGGTTCCAAAGCTCAATAAAAAGAGGATTATCAGCATTGATGCCGTGAACTCCAATACTTTGAGAGAGATCGGGTGATAAATCAATATGAATTTCCGAACAAGGTCCACAGGGTCCTGTTGCTCCCATTTCCCAAAAATTTTCTTTATCCCCGAATTCTAAAATATGTTTCGGATTAATATCCGTAAAATCACGCCAAATTTCAAGGCTTTCTTTGTCCGAGTAATGAACAGTTGCATAAAGACGTTTTTTGGGCAGCTTCCAAATATCAGTGAGTAGTTCCCATGCCCACATAATTGCTTCTTTTTTGTAGTAATCGCCGAAACTCCAGTTTCCAAGCATCTCAAAAAACGTATGGTGATAGGTGTCGCGCCCAACGTCGTTGAAATCATTATGTTTTCCGGAAACACGCATAACTTTTTGTGTGTCAGCAGCGCGTGTATAAGGCCGTGTACCCATCCCTAAAAAAATATCTTTGAACTGGTTCATTCCTGCGTTGGTAAACAAAAGTGTCGGATCGTTTTCGGGAACGAGAGATGCTGATGGCACAATAGCATGCCCTTTTGAACGGAAAAAATTAAAAAAATCCTGACGAACGGATTGGGCCGTTTTCATAAGGTATGGTTCTCCTTTTTAGGAAACATTATTTTTATTATAACTCATTGAAAAAAAAATGGAAAGTTTTTGCAGGAAAAAAGCGCCCTCAAGGGCGCTTTTTGGTTTTAATGATTGCCACAGCTGCAAGCTCCGCTATTTGATTCAGGCTCTCCGATTTCAACCATTGTGATTTCAAAATTTAAATCTTTTCCTGCCAGTGGATGGTTGCCGTCAAGCGTGAGAATACCATTTTCTGCTTTGACAATGGTAACCGGCATAGGTTCCCCTGTTTCCGGATGAAGCAATACCAAACGTTGTCCCACAGGAATCTCAACAACAGCCTGCTCTACAACATCACCATAAGCTTCCGAGCTAGGAATATGAATTTTTTTTGTCTCTCCGATAACCATACCTTCGGTGGCGTTTTCGAAGCCAGGAATAACATGTCCTTCTCCGATCACAAATGCTAATGGCTCACAACCTTCCGAACTGTCGAATACCGTATTGTCATCCAATGTTCCCTTATAATGGACTTTAACGGCATCACCTTTTTTTGCTGTTTTTGCTGACATGGCACCCTCCTTTTTTGCGCCTTTATAGAAATTTAATTTTTAATTAATTCTCCTCTGAAGGCCACCCTTGATCCCTGAAAATTTACAAATTTCTCTTTATCCTTTATAATCTTAATGTATTATTTACTTTTCGGCAAATTTAAGGAGGCTGAAATGCGTTGGTTTGTTTGGCTAATGCTGCCTACAGTGGCATTTGGGAACGATTATTTGTGGTCTGCCAAAGAACTCGAAATGCTTGAAGGTGCTTATAAGCGTTATATTGATGAGGTGCGCAAGAATCCTTCGGCAGCTGATGCATACCTCGCCGAGCAAAAACCTTTTGCTGAATCTTTTCCTATGCCGGGATCTAGAACAGTCCGTTCAATCCCGGAATTGAGGCTGTTCAGCCTACCAGTTCCACACTCTTTCTCTCCGGAAGACGTTAATGAACGAATTTCTTTAGCTCACAAAGATTTGGGAACTCTTAAGGCATTTAATGTGATTACACGTCTACTCGCAGAGTTCTACACATCATCCAATGAAAATCAAAAATATCGATATCTCTACCGAAAAGGTGAAGAATATATGCTTTCGCTGGCGAAAAAGGCTGCTAAAAAAAGTATTCCACGCGGGGTTCGGGAAGAACTGTCTGCCGGATATGCTATGATAGCTAGTGAGTTATCGGAAATTGATTTTCCTGCTCCTTATAGAGCCTATCATTTGAGAAGGGCTTATCTTCTCGATTCTCCTGAGCAGGCAGCCGATGAAATACGGCGTCTTGAGGAATCTCTAAAAAATTAAGAATCTAAACTATCCAGATCAGTAGGCAGGTCGCTTTGTGGGAAGATTTCTTCTAAAGAAAATAAATGGCTCGGTGTTTCGGTTGGGAAATATTTTGAATCGTAGATTTCTTCCACAGATGGCATATCGATTAACTCTACATCTTTAGCAGTGAGACAACGGTGTATTTTTAATTCATAAATTGGAGCAAACACCCAGTTGCGATTAATTTCTGTTACTGCTTTGACCTCATGAACTGGAAGAAAAATAGTTTTTTGATTATTGTCGATTTCAATACAGTAATCGCATGTTTTGATGAGATCGGATTTTCCTTGCACCAGCGGAAACAAATTCCATATCGGGAAAATTTTACTGTTTTTCTGCATCAAACCTGCCAGGGGAGTTTGAGCATTCGGCATAAGAGCAATTTTTCCTGATGATTCAATCCCTCGAATGTGATCTAATTCCAATCCAAACCACTTGTCCTTCAGGCGAAACGGCAATACTGTCATAAGGTCCCCTTATCTGTTTTATATTTGTTTAAGCTTTCAGCTCGTTTCATGAGCAATGTTTTGCTTTTTTGGTAGAGTTCTTTTTCATTTATCAGGAAGCCGATGGAACCGTCTTTGAGGATTACTGCTCCGCTGGCACAAGGAATAAGCGGCGTATCAATATCTTCAGTGAGCGCATCAATCTGCCCAAAAACTTGTTCAGCACCAAATACGATTTTTTCCTCTCCAAAACTGCAAACAATCAGCACATTGATTGGGCTTTTTTCAAGTCCTAACGCCGCTGCTAGCGAAACTTGTCCTAAACATAACGGATCATTTTGGGTAATAGGGTTTTCTTTAGATTGTGTATCTAAAACCTGTTTAATACTTTTCATTGGAATTAAAATTTTTGTTTCGCCAACCCTCACTAAAAGATTTCTAGTCAGGATTTTTTTCATCGGCAACGTAATACGAATTTTTAGATATTCGTTGTCTTCCGAATCAACAGAAAGAGATCCACTTTTGCTTTCTATATGCTTTTTGACAGCATCTATGTGCATGGCTGGGATCAAGCCTCGCCCATCATCACGTACTTGAATTTCAAATTCGTCTCCTGAATCACTAAACTCGATCAGCAACCAGCCGATTTCGTTTTTATCTAAAGCCCTGCGGCGTGCCGGTGTTTCCAAACTGTATTCTAGCGAGTTTTTCACGAGATGAAATGTCAGCGCTTTAACAAAATCAGCATCCCGGGCAAGAATTTCACTTTGTTCCCCACGAATGCCGAGTTTTATTTTTTTTCTAAGCGTATCGACTTCTCCCTTGATGAATGCCCGAAGATCCCTGCCTAAAAGCTCGCCGATGGAAATATAATATTTGTTGAACAATTTTTCTTTAAGATGCATGGTGATTGCTTCAAGTTCCCGTAAATCATTCCCGATAAGCACTCGATTATCTTCAGAAATTAATGATTTAAGTGTTTCTTGCTTGAGGAAAAGTTTTCCTGCCAACTGGATCAACGTGTCTTCATGATCCGTTGATTTTTTTTCACTCGGAAACTGAGGTGTGTTTATTTTTTTTTCTGCGACCGGTTCGGGTGTAAGAACTTCATGTCCTGTCTGTAAAAGCAGTTGAGGGGCTGCCGGAATAATATCCTCTGGCAGTAACCGTGCTTTTGGAGCAGACGGCACACCGTCAAACGAAATTTCTTCGAAACTTTGTGTATCATCTGCCATGAGTGCAGTGATTTCTTCGGCTGTCAAAACAACACCATTCGGCAATGTTTGATTGTTATCCGGTATATCTGAAAGACGTTTAATAATTTCCGATGCATCCAGGTTTGAAAAATATTCCGTAATTGCATTTCGATCCATGAGATTTTTGCGGATAAAAGCGGCATTTTTTTCTAAAAATTTTAGAGCTTCTTGAAAGCTTGAAGATAATAATGTTTCGTGCAAATTCTTTTTTTGGAGGCTGTGTTGCATTGCTTCCGCGACTTTTGCTGGCTGAGTCATCCCTAAAAACAAACTATTATCTTGAATACGCTTTAGGTAGTAAAGGATAGTTTTATGGAGATTTTCAGCTTGAGGATTCTCTTCAGCTCCGTGGATGAGTTCAATATCTTTTTCCAAATCAACGACAAATTGTTCCATTAGGAGTTCTTCGTAAATAATAGCATTTGCTGGCAAATCATGCCTTAGGAAACCATGAATTTCGCGCGAAATTCCACTGAGAATAGATGCTCCATCAGCATTGTTGAGGGTGCCGGAAACCATATGTTCGATCGTACCTAGCCCTTGCTTGATGAGCTCTTTCACTTGAAAAATAATATCAGCGTCAGCATATTCGTATTTTTTAGCTATTGCTTCCAGGAGATTCAAAAACTGTGTAATAATACGTAATTTCTGACTTTGACGACCGATCTGTACGATTTGGTGCAAGCTATCTTTAGTATGGTGTATGTCCAGTTGTTCTATAGTTAGTTTGTGGTGTAGAACAGTGATCGCGTCAAAAAGCTTTTCTGACATGGTATGTTTTCCTTGAATTTTTTTGCAGAACCTCATTTTTTTATCGGTTTTTTTCTCAAAAAAATGAGAGAAGATTTCTTCTCTCAAGGATTTAATTTTTGGAATTTTTACGGGTTCAGTGGGAAAAGATTAGTGCCGACGATGCCCTGAGGTGGAGGATCAGGGTAAGGTTGAGGAATAGAAATATCCATAGATTCGAGATATTTTTTTTGCTGATAGTCAAAATTGATATCCAACTTTAGTAGGGTTCCCCATACCGAATCACGGTACAGTGTTTCAAAAGAACTTTTGGTTGTTTCGTTTGTCAAATATACAGGTTTTGTCATTCGGTATGCTCCTCTTCGTGCAGGTATAGGGTCTGATGTTGAACGCTCCTGAGGAATAATAACACGACGATTGCTGTGAAAAAGCGTGTATTCTTGAGGGTTGCTTAAAATGTCATTAACTTCGAATCGATCTTCTGAAAATACACCGTTTTTTAGGGCTTTTTCGTCTAACAGAGGATTGATCGGAGATGCTTGCACTGATACTGCTGCGCCGAAATTCACATTCTGGCCTGGTGCCAGTATATACTCTCCAAAATATAATCCAACTCCTGCGTCTTTGATATCATTGTTTCCGGCAAATGATGCGTCTATTGTTTCGGGAATCCATCCTGCATAGTTGAGTTGTTTCCAGTTACCGATGACGACAGCACTAGGAGAATTTTCAGAAAGGTTCGGATAAATGTACAAGCCTTTTGGATCAGAAGAGAGTTTTAAGTTCTCGCCAACGAAAATATACGGAGCAATATTCGATGCTCCGAGCTTGAATGCAGTATCTACTTTTGTGCCATCCGGAAGATGGAATAAAGGATTGTTTTTGTATTCGCCGACATCGGTATCCAGCATGATCTTTGCTCCGGCTTTTCGGGTTTGATTGGCGGAAATATTCGACATCAGAACAGCAATACCTAATGTTTTGAATGTGCTTGAACCTTTAATATCCATGATAAAATAGGCAACTTCTATGTGCAAGTCCCGCTCGACGCCGCCTAAAAATACACCATCCACTTGAGAACCAACACTTATTCCCAGAGGGCAAAGTACGCGCAGGTCGCTGAGAAGATAATTTCTGCCATCGATCCGAAATCCTAAATGCGATGATGTTGCCGGACCTGTGAAAAGTAGCGTCGAAAGATCAAGATCCGGTTCAGCAGTGTTAATAATACTAAAATTTCCAGTATATGGATTGATTTCTGCTGTAAAATCATGTCCTTTAAGAATTAGGGCATTTTTGTTCTGTGCTGAACTTGTTCCCAACATCAGAATGCTTAATAAAACTGTTAAAAAAAAACGCTTACTCATTATATTCATAGGATTCATCCGTATAAATAGCGTTTTGGTAGTCATCGAGGTATTCCGATGGAGCAATTGCTGTTTCGTCAATATCGGCATCTAATCCGTTACCGACACCTTCGATATTGATGGTTTCGGTACTTTGAATAACCGATGCTGGTCCCGGGATTGTTGTATTTGTGTTTATTGCTAGAGTATTTGTTTTAACCGGCTTACCTTGATAAGGAAGTGTGGGCCTTAAATTTTCAATATTTTTTAAATCTTTGTACAATGAACTTCGGATTTGATTTTGTTTTTGAGCCAGATCGATTTCTTTTGCATTGAGAATGCCTGCTTTGTTATCGGTAATTTTTAACATTTCTTCGACAACACCTTCTGCGGCTTTAAGATTATTTTCATGTTCTTTGATTTTCAGTTCTTCTTCCCATTGACGACGGTATTCTGCAATTTTTGCTTGTTCGGTTTCTTCTTCGGGAGTAGGAGTCGGGACCAACATACTGTCAATAACTTCCTGAAGCTGCGAGTTGACAGGACTGATTGTATCTTCAATTACTGTTTGCTGCGGAACTTCAACAAATTGCGTAACAACTGTTGGAGGTATAATCTGTTGAACAATCATTTGAGTTACAACACTGGGGATAGGGTTTTGATACTGCAATGGCGGCAATAAACTTTCACCAGCCTGCTGACTCCGTAGAGTGGTCGGATTATATCCAGGAATGTTTTCAAGGGTCAATGCATCTTCCGCAAAAAGGGATATTTGCGGCTGGGAAATTTTTTTTGCATTCCCTATTGCAAAAAGTTCTTCAGGGGTTTGGCTATCCAGAACAGCAACTTTTTCAATTGCTTTTGCATAATAATCTGAATTTGGGTACATTTCCAAAATTAGACGGTATTTTTCGATGGCGTTTTTGATATTATTTTCGCGTTCGCGAGCAATTCCTGCAAAATAAAGAGCAGCCGGTGTATATTCCGATTCGGGGTATTCTGAGGCATAAAATGAATAAAATTCAGCAGCTTTTGCATGGACTCCCATTTGTAACCAGCTTTTGGCTATGCCCAAAAGCGCTGATTGTTTTTCTTTAACAGTGCGAGCTTTATTTAATAGGACTTTGTAGTACTGAAGTGCAGCTTGAAATTTATTCATATGGGCATAAGTTTGTCCAAGATAAAACAGAGAATCGCGATAGTGTTGGGAGTCTGGGAATTTGCGGACAATATCCAGAAATCTTTTTTCAGCTTCGGTGTACAAACCCTGATCAAAATAACGGCGCCCTACTTTGAATGTTGCGTCATCAAGTTTTACTGCTGCTCCGCATAAAAACATCAGCAAAAAAAGTATTTTGTTTTTCATAATCGTCTCCACAAACTGTTCGCTATCGTGGATATCGGAAATAAAAACATCAAAACTTGAATTTTTTTATTAAAAATTTTCGAATGTATAAGAATATTAGTTCACTTTTCACAAACATGAGTTAAAATATAAGTTGTTACAAAGTAGGTTATATTATTCATGCCAATAAAAATATATGCTATGCAGAATTTGTATGTCTTACAACTAAGATATACAATCCTATAAGCTCATTTATGACAAATATTCGGGCAATATGATGCCTTTTTGCTCCATAAATCTTAGTGCTTCTTGCCGGATATAGTGTTGTAGTTCTTCAATTCCAATTTTTTTCTTAGCTGAAATGAAAAATGCTTCAGGAAATTCGCTTTTTGCTAGGGCAAGCACTTCCAAATCTGCCATATCTATTTTGTTGAATGCCAAAACCCGTTTATTTTGTTCGGCTCCAATTTCTGCCAACAAAACATTGCCGGTATCCATTTTCTCCCGAAAAAAGGTGGATGAAATATCCACCAAATGAATAATAAGATCTGCTTCCGCTGTTTCAGCGAGCGTTGATTTGAAGCTTTCCACAAGTTCATGCGGAATATCGCGGATGAAGCCAACAGTGTCGGTCAGAACCGCTTCAACTTTGGGGCCAAGAGACAGTTTCCGGGTGGCAGTATCGAGCGTTGAGAAAAGTTTGTTTTCGGATGTTAGATCTCCTTTTGTTAAAAGCGTGGATAAGGCTGATTTGCCTGCGTTTGTATATCCAGCAATAGTTACTTTGAAAACGTTTTCACGGCTTCTCCGTCTTACTTCTGCTGCTTTTTCGAGGCGTTGTAGTTCTTTTTTTAGTAAGCTGATTCGTTTATGGATTTTTCGTCGGTCAGTTTCGAGTTTTGTTTCCCCAGGTCCGCGCGTCCGCAGACCAGCTCCTGTTCGTGACATTGATACTCCTTGTCCTGTCAGACGTGGAAGCATGTAGCTTAACTGAGCCGTTTCTACTTGAAATTTTGCGACTTGGCTGCGCGCATGGATTGCAAAAATAGCTAAAATTAGCTCTGTACGCGTAATCACTTGGCAACCTAATACTTCTTCCAAATTTCGGATCTGAGCAGGTGACAAATCAGCATTAAACACAACAGTGCCTTCACCTCTCGGCCGGTCAAATAGCATATCTATTTCTTCTATCTTGCCTTTTCCAATATATGTAGTAGGATCAATGGTATCGCGTTTTTGAATTAAGCGTCCGTAAACTTCTCCACCTGCTGTTGCAACTAAATTTTCCAACTCCTCCATTGAATCGTTCACCAAAGCATCACTATCTCCTGGAAGTTTTACTCCTGCTAAAAAATATAATTCTTTCATTACTTACTCCTGAAAATTATTCACAAACTCCTAATAAAATATAAGCGTAAATTTTTGTTTAGACTTGTTCCTGTGTAGAAATATTCAGCAGTTCCATTACATTGGTGCTGAAATTTTTGAGTTCTTGTAATTTTCTTACTGTCTCAGGCTCCTGCAGAACCTTAAGCGTATTGATATTGGTAATGAAGGATTTTGAATTTTGTTGCATATCCTTAAGAAGCAGAGAAATAAAATTCTGCAACGGCGAAAAAATTCCTGCAAATTCTCGCACTAAAGTATCTGCCTGTTTATTAAGCGATTCCGTGAAAACTTTTAAAAGATGTTTGTCGCTGCGACTGTGTTTATGGGCTTCAAGGAGTTTTGTGATCCTTAGCCCCATAGACGAAGTCGGATGCACATCAATCACAAATTGGTTAAACTGATCTGTAATTTTGTTGAGAACCTTATAAACCGAATTGAGTTCAGTACTAACAGAAGGTTGCGTAAACTGTGCATTTACTGTGCATGATCCTAGCAGGACTTTCAACCAAGGCTTGTAAAATTTGACAATAAAAATCTGCATCAAAGTAATTACATGAACATGAGCGAATCCTTCTGATATTACCTCATGAATTTTGTCTGAATTGCTTACTGTAAATACTCCTACACTCGTTAAATCTTGATTATTTGTTCCTGTTGAGATAATATTTTGCACTAAATTTTGCATTTCTTGTTTCAGCGAGTTTCGTGCTGTGCGTTTAACAATGCCGAAGACTCGTTCTTTTAAGATTTTAATATACCTTTCGTGAATATTAAAGTGGGCTTTTTGATAGCTGATGCGGTAACCGGGGTCTTTGTGTGCAAGCTGGATAAGTTTGAGTAGATTATTATTTATTTTAAATGTTCCAATGGTATCAATTATTGTATTCCATGCTTTTTCGAGAATAGCGTTATCAATGGGATGTTCTTTGGAGCCTTTTTCAATTAGGAATCGGGCATTTTGCAGCTGGTCGAGCCGAAAAAAATCAATTTTATTCAGATCAACAAGCATAATTGCTACATATAACTTTTCCAAGTAGTGGGAAATTGCGGATAAAGTTACGGGACTCCAGTTGTTATTTTCCTGCTGGAGCGATGCGTGGATATTAAAACGTCTCAGAAAATCCATCAATGGTACTGATAAATTCCGGCTTAGATAAATAAAATTTGTATAATAATAGTCGATCGACTCAAAGTCTGATTCCGAAAAATCTTCCAAAAAATTTTGTATTTTAATTTTAATTTTTCTATCGGAGGAACCGATAGATGTTTCTTTCAAAAAATGCTCTATTTCCTCAGCCGAAAAAGGATAATTTTTGACTGAATCTTCACCATATAAAGCATAAAAAACAATTTCTAACAAGCATGGTTCTATGGATATTGTGCAAGTTTTGATGTTAGAATTGATAACAGTGGCTTTTAAAATGGGAGCTATGATAGCTAGAGCACGCGTAAACTCATAGAGAGTATCTGCAAATTTAGGTCCTAGTGCTTTACTATGTGCAATATACCAATTGGGTAGCGTTTCATGGAGATCCTTTTCAATGCGCTTCAACCCGCATTTCAAATAAAATGCCCGTAGCTTATTTTTGTTAAATATTTTTATGATATTCCTTAAAAATTTCTGCCAAGGACTCATATCCTGGTAGATTTTTTGAAATACTTCATCATGTTCATCAAATTCATTAAAAAAGTTGATACCTATGTATTCGTTGGATTCGCCTGTAGCTGGTGATTGTTCTGTTCCGATCACACCTTGGTCCTTTATTCAAAGCAGGGTTTGTGAATATGATGAATATCTCTGCCTTGATATACTATTTTTATATCCTAGAGCCGGCATTCCATAGTACCGTCTTCATATGCCAAAATAATACTGTTTCTTAAAAAATTTGTTTCCTTTACAGTATAATCTTGCTGTCTGCTATCTACAACAAAACCAATTTCAGGAAAAAGTTCTTTTTCTGTATGGTATGTTTACAATTCGTAAGTCATACAACATTTGGTTTTGTCGCAAAGCCCCCCCAAAAATTTTAGCAGATTTTCCGGGAATTTTTTAACAGCTGTTCTTTTTTCTTGTGGCAATTCTGAAATAGAGCACACCCTAAACTGCAGCATAACATTCTTCTGCAGCATCCGTATGTTCCTAATAGGCTGACAGCTTCACGAATATCTATTTGAAACATTTCTATCCACTGTTTGATTATCGACCTAATATCTTTTACAAATTCACGAAAATCTACTCTTTTTTTTCGGCTGTATAGATACATACGAACCTTTCTTTACTCAGCAGATAATAGAGAGATTATTTTCATTTCGAGATTATATTCTTCAATTTTTTGCTTAAGAATTTTCATGTGCTCCTGAGCATAAGTCTGGTTGGTATGATAATTTTTTATTTCAAAATCTTTTGCAGGATGATCGAGCACAGGTTCAAAAAAAATAGATTTTTTTTTGTTTGTTCTATAAAATTGGAGTATTTCTTCCCGCTCTTGGTTGCTGATTGTTTTGCATTTGGGACAAGTTATTTCCGTTAGATCTTGTCCGAATTTTGTTGTGGCAACGAAAAGCATTCCTTTTTGTAACGTAGTCTTTGAATTAATAAGATAATATTTTACAATGTTATCGAAAAATGTCCTTACTTTTACAATTTTTGGCAAAACAATTGCCTTGTTTTTTAAATTATAATACTTATTAGCAAGAAAATCAAGGGGTATAAAGAAACGGGCTATGTTTAGCCCGCTTAAACCCTGAAGATGTATATATTAACAGTTTTTTTCAATAAAATCAACGGCATCTTTGACCGTTTTGATCTTTTGTGCTTCTTCATCGGGAATATCAACTCCAAATTCTTCTTCAAGAGCCATCACAAAATCTACAATATCCAAAGAATCCGCACCTAAATCTTCGATAAAAGTTGCGGTTTCAGTAACATCGCTAGGATTTACGTTGAGCTTTTCGATAATCAACGCTTTTACTTTATTAAAAGTATCGGACATTACAACCTCCAAATAATTTCCTTAATATTGTGACTTAAAAACTTGCTTTTTGCAAGGTTTTTTACGATAATTTTTAATAAATTTCTCTTTTTGTTTAATTCTCGCAAAGAGGCCTTTATGATATATCTTCAAAAATTTTTTACTGTTTTGGCGCTAGTCCGTATTATTATTCTTTCGATAACATCATTTTTCCTAATCCAAGGCATTCTTGAAATTCCCGTGGTTCACCTGCCGTTTTGGCTGAATCTCAGTTTGCTAATGTGTGTCCTTCATATTGGAGTCAGTTTTATTCGTTTTACTATTTATAAGAATTCAACTTTTGCTTATCCGTCTCTTTTTTTGTTATTTTGGGTTCTTTTCATCAAATCTGCAAATTTTGAAATATTCCTAATCGATAACACATTTCGTACGCAGACACTTTTCTCAGCGGTAACTCTTGCTATTATTGCTATTTATCTTTATCAAAATTTGCGCCGTTCTTTCCGAGCAATCGCAAAATTTAAGCTCGATTCTCGGCTTACCATTATTTTGTCATTTCTGCTGGTTATTATGCTGGGTACGGGGCTTTTAGTGCTGCCGATATCCAGTGCTGTCCCCGGTTCTAATATTTCGCTAATTGATGCCTTTTTTACTGCGTGTTCCGCTGTTTGTGTGACTGGTCTTATTGTCATCGATACAGCAATTCAGTTTTCGCGTTTCGGGCAGATTGTGATTTTGGTTCTCATTCAAATAGGCTCTCTCGGATTGGTTACTATTACTAGTGTTTTTGTCAACCTGATTGGCCAAAATTTGTCTGTACGCAGTCAGCTATCTGCTAAGGATGCATTCGGTGCTCAAGAAGGTGATTACTCATTGGTGCAGTTTTTGCAATTTGTGCTGGGATTTACTCTCGCTGTCGAACTAATCATTGCTATAATTTTGTTTGGACGCTTCATTACTCAAATGTCTTTTACTGATGCCGTATTTTTTTCGGTTTTTCATGCTATTTCAGCTTTTTGTAATGCAGGTTTTTCGTTGTTTTCTGATTCGTTCGTCCAGTATCGTAACGATGTTTGGGTAAATTTTGCTTTAATGTCGGCTATTGTTATTGGAGGGATGGGTTTTGCTGTGTGGCAGGATATAAAACGCTATTTCGAACAGAAAACCGTTAAACTCCGCCTTCAAAGCTTGATCGCTTTGCGTGTATCGCTAGTGCTCATTGTGATCGGAACAGTGCTTTTTTGGATCCTGGAAAATAATAATATTCTGTTCGGAATGAGTCTCAAAGAAAAATTTTTAAGTTCGCTTTTTGCTTCCGTCAACCTCAGAACAGCTGGCTTTAATTCTGTCGATATTTCCGAAAGCAACCAAGCTTCGCGTTTTATGTCTGTGCTATTGATGTATATAGGTGCGTCACCGGGCTCAACTGGCGGCGGCATCAAAACAACTACTTTTATGATCATTTTGGCAACTATTTCTCAGACAGTCACTCATAATAATGATATTATTATTTACGGACGACGTGTAGCTGGATCAATTGTTTTTCAAGCATGGACATTGATTTTTAATTCAATGATCTGGATTACGGGTACTACGTTATTGATTTGTGCTATTGAACCTTTTTCCTTATCTGATGCTCTTTACGAAACTGTATCCGCCTATGCAACCGTCGGTGTTTCTACCGGCATAACACCGTTTTTGGGCACTTTTTCGAAAATTTTGATTGCCATTACTATGATTCTTGGACGTGTTGGTCCAACAACAGTCATGCTTGCCTTAATTGGTAGAACTGCAAAGAAAAGTTTGATCCGCACACCGATTGAAGATCTGCCTATTGGTTGAGGTTTCTACTTTTTTTCGCAAAAGCTTCAGCAAACGGATTATGAGTTAACTTTCCAGAGTCGTTTTGTTGGATTTTGATTGAATTATTTACAGGTTTTTGTTTAGGGCCCTTTTTTTCGACTGGCTGATGCCTATTGATGTTACTTTTTTCTTCTGATCGCATCGACAAACTAATACGTTTTCTTTTTTCGTCTATATCAATGATTTTTGCTGAAATAATATCCCCAACTTTGACAACATCCATGGGACTTTCAATATAATGATTGCTTATCTCTGAAAGATGTAAGAGCGCTGTTTCTTTGATTCCCAAATCAACAAATGCTCCAAAATCGACAACATTTTTAATTTTACCTGTAACTGTCATCCCAATACGTAAATCTTCAAATGTTGTCACTCCTTTTTGCATGATCGGACCAGGATAATCTTCACGTGGATCGCGAGCAGGCTTTTGTAGCTCTAGTAAAATGTCAGTGATAGTTGTTTCGCCTATATTGTATTTCTCTTTCCAAGCATCTTTTTGTTCTTTTGATGGTTGCTTTCCTAACCGGATTGTTTCTAAAATTTCACGTGCTAATTCATAATTTTCCGGATGAACCCATGTATTGTCCAAAATCTCACTGCTTTCCGGGATTTTGAGAAATCCTGCAGCTTGCTCGAAGGTTTTTTCGCCCATGCCGCTGACTTTTAAAAGTTCAAGCCTGTTCTTAAAAGCACCGTTTTTATCACGATGCGAGATAATTTTCTTTGCTAGCGGCAGCTTTACCCCTGAAACGTACTTCAACAAAGAATATGAAGCCGTATTTATGTTGACACCAACTCGATTGACTACCGATTCCACTGTTTCGTCAAGAGATTCTGCTAGTTCTTTTTGATTAAGATCATGTTGATAGAGTCCAACACCTATTGATTGGGGATCAATTTTAACAAGTTCTGCTAAAGGATCCTGCAAGCGGCGGCCAATAGAAATAGCTCCACGAATACTGACATCTAAATCAGGAAACTCTTCTTTTGCGATTGGCGATGCGGAATATACGCTTGCTCCATCCTCTGCTACTACCGTAAATGGAATATCCAATCTTGATTCTTTTATTGTTCCTGAGACAATCTCTTGTACTTCATAAGTGCCTGTGCCATTGCCTATAGCAATAAGTTCGATTTTATGTTTTTTGACAGCTGCAGCAATCATGGCTTTGGCTTCCTCAGCTTTGTGCTGATAGAATGTAAAATATTCCAAATATTTACCATTTTCATCTAATGTGGTAACTTTACTACCTGTACGGATACCAGGATCAATAGCTAAAATACGGGTGCGCTTGATCGGTGCTTGGAGTAGCAGATTCTGAAGGTTTGCAGAGAAAAGTCCAATACCATGTTTGTCGGCTGAGTCTGTAAAATTAGATCGAATTTCCCGCAGCACGGCTGGTATCAGCAGGCGTTTTAAACCGTCAAGAATTGCTTCCTGATGTGCTTTATTACCTATGCTGTAACGTGATAAAATGTTTTGAAAAGCATTTTCTTCATCAAATTCAATTTTAACAGAAAGTTCTTCTTCTTTTTCACCGCGATTTATTGCTAGAATCCGGTGTGGTTTGACTGTTGATAATGGTTCTCGATAGTCGTAATACATTCCATAGACACTGGTTTCTTTATCTTTGTTGCCTGTAACACGCAACTGACCGTGTTTGATAATGAATTCACGAATAGCGGTTCTACTATCCATATCTTGAGAAACACGCTCAGCAATAATATCCATTGCACCTTGGAGAGCATCTTCTGCTGTCAAAATGTTATGTTCTTCATTGATAAAATCTGCGGCTTTTGTGGCTAATTCTGTATCGCTTGTTCCATTTAGAATTAGCTCTGATAATGGCTCGAGACCAGCTTCTACAGCTTTCATGCCGCGTGTTTTTTTCTTGCGTTTGTAAGGTGCATAAATATCTTCTAATTCTGTTTGAGTACTGCATTGATTAATGTTTGAAAATAATTCTTCTGTAAGCATGCCCTGATTAAAAATAGCTTTGGTGATCTCGATACGACGCGTTTCAAGATTGATGAGCGATTTATTAAGATGTTCTATGGACCGGATCTTTGTTTCATCAAGATTACCAGTGACTTCTTTACGATAGCGTGCAATAAAAGGTACCGTACAGTCCTCTGCAAAAAGTGTTAATGTAGCTTTTACTTTTGCTGGATCTATATCTAAATTATCAGATATTCTCCTCAAAATATCTGAACTGTCTATAGACAGACTCTCGATAAATTCTTCCGTTAAAGCCATTATTCCTCCCAGTCTGCAAAAATCACCTAATAGATTATTTATTATATACTACATTTTTGATATTGTAAAGGATTAGGGTGAAAAATTTGGATATTAAAAATTCAATCCTATCGATGCACCATAATTTAAGGTGTGGTAAGATGTTGTAAATGAGCTGTATTGGATAAGGAAGGAATCTCCCCCGTTCAAAGAAGCAATATAACCGATATCCGCACCAACCACCAATGAAAATCGTTCCGAGAAATGATAACGTCCCCTTATATTGATTTCAACACCTAATGAAAAAAATTGACGTAAAATTTCTTGTGTTGAAAAAGTGACTCCTGCAGGATAATGAGAATTATGGATACCAAAATCAATCACTAATCCACCATTTACGTTTACTTCCCAACCTCTGCCATGGATTTTTTCACTGTAAACTGTTCTACCAAGACCTAACAATGTTCCTAACTGGATATTATTCATCGAAATCATAGGCAGTGTATGCGACAGCTGGCCTGTAGAATAAGTAATAGGCACTAAAACTCTAAGTTGTGTATAAAGATGAATTTTGGGATGGACCCATGCCATTAATTCGAAAAGAAACCAATAATTAACAGATGTGTGCTGCATAACAGCACCGCCAATAGTAGAAATACCGCTAATTCGGTTCATTAATCCAAAGTATATAGGAAATCTGTTTTTGGTGGTATTTTCTTCTTGGTAGTATTCTTCTATTACTCTTTGTCTTTGTGCAAATATCATTTGAGGTAGGGTGATCAGCAAAGCAGTAAAATATAATTTTGTCATATTATTTTTCACAATTGTTCCCTTTTGCTATTAAATTTGCGATTAAAACATTATGATTATATAATATTATAGCATATATTTTTAATATAATAAAAGTCTTTTATTGTGGAAGTATCTAACTTTATAAATTAAGGAGGTAGTTACTTATGCATCGATTAAATTCAATAAGTTTTGTTTTTATTTGTTGTGTTGCTGCTTGCGAAAGGTATGAAACAAAAGGGCTGTCAGTAATTACGGGAGTAGCCCCTGTAGCTTCATTGATTCGGGCTGTAGGAAAAGATTTAGTTTCTGTTGAAGCTCTGATTCCAACAGATGCTGATCCCCATATGTTTGCGCTTAAGCCATCAGATGCAGTAAAAATAGAAAAGTCTGATTTGATAATAGCCCTGCACCCTGATTTCGATGCTCAAATTGTTCCGAAAGACCCCAGATCTGGAAAAGTTTTTTATTTAGCACACGAGGCTGACAAAAAACATGAACACTATGATCATGATGTTCATTGTGAAAATTTACATTTATGGCTTTCTTTCGAACATTCTAAGGGACTGGCATATGGGGTAAATTCAATTCTCAGCAGTAAGTTGCCACAACATAGTGAAATTTTTGCTGAAAACACACAGAAATTTGTCAATTCACTCAATATGCTACAAAATGAACTCAAAAATGCTTTTCAAAATCAGAAAATTTCAATTATACAGCAACACGCAGTATGGGATTATTTTTTTGATGAACTTGGTATTGACATTATCGGAAGCGTCCAACAATTTGAACAGCAGCAAATATCCCTACAAAAAATGGTTTCATTAGTCAAGGATGCGCGTACATCAGGGAATTTGCTTTTAATTGCAGATGCATTTGAAGGTATGTCGCCAGTTATGAACGTTCTTTCAAAAGAAATAAAAGCACCGGTCATTTTTTTGAATCCTTTGTCAACCGAAGATGGAAATTCAGATATTACTGGCATTCTCCGTGAAAATGGGTATAAAATTTTAAGTTCTGTTAAAAAATAAAATCACACGGTATTGGGGAAATCTTATCAATAACGGGTGCTCATGGATATAGATTCTGCAAAGATTAGAGCATTGATAAAGCTCTACCGAGAAACCAATGCTGAAGAAGAATTTCAAAATATCGTTAAGGAACTAGGTGTTTATATTTATTATTTTCCGAAATGGAATTATAAATGTGGAGCTGATTTATGTTCGGAATATTATCTTTTTGTTCAAAATCAGATCAAAAACATCATTCATTCCTATCCTTTAAATAGTCAGGTTCAATTTAAAACCTGGTTTAACCATGTTCTGCTAAATAAATACCATGATTTTTGCAAACAAAGTACTGTTAATACAGAAACGGGATTTTTGTTTGAAGATGTTGAAGTACAAGAGACCGATTATACTGATTTTTCGCAGAAACTTAAACTAGTTACCGATAAGCTAGAACCGTATGAAGCCTGCTTGCTAAAATTTTATTATAATCCTATGGAAGTAACGTCAGATGACTTGATTATTCTTGAAAAACATACATCCTGTATGATGGTACAATTGATCAATATCCATAAGGAACTTCTCACTTTTAATGAGCTGGGCCTCCAATATCGTGAACGACAAGGTTCATATCTTGATAAAATCAATATCAAGATTGCACATTTCGAAAATATTATCAAGAAAAACAAAAAAAATGACACAGACCTACATTGTCAACTCTTATCTAAAATAGTGCGGTTGAATAATAGGAAAAGCAAAGTCATTAAAAAAATACAAAGAGCTGAAAAAAATATGTTTAAGATTTTTGTGAAACTTTTTCCGAATTATAATGCTGCCTACCGTATGCTGAAGTATTTGAAATCAAAAACTAGGTATATTATGTTAAAGGAAAGAGGTGAGCAATGACATGAATCGAAAATACGATATATATACGTTGCAGCTCTATCTGGAGAGGAAACTTCCTCCAGAATTAGAACATGAAATAGACTGCTATCTCAGGGAAAATCCTGAGGTTCTGGATTATTTGCTAGAATTGTCAAAAATAGAAGCCCGAATGTCATCGGATAAGAATGAATTGTCGTGGGTGAGGGTAAAAGATATTTTTCGGCCCTTTGTGGCAGGCAAAGTTGAAGATTTAGGTGGCTTGGAAGTTTATTATCGTGATGCTGATATTGTTCAAAATAATACATTTCAATTTTTAGATCTTCAAATTTCTATGGTAATGGTTAAAGAGTCCCAATATTTATTTACAGTTCATGCAGACCAAGATAGAGAGTTTCTGCTTAAGGAAACGATCAGTGGTCGAGTTATTACCGAATCGCTTCAAAAAGGTGATAATGCATTTTATATTAAAAACGGTGCCTATCTTATTCGATACCAGTCTCAGTCAGTATCTGTTTCTCTATTTTAAGTTAATATAAAAGTTTTTTCAAAATATTGCGCCGTAAGTTTTTTTATCGTAAAATATATATTATTAATTAAGGAAATTCTATGATGTACGATAGGGTACTAATTAAAATTAGCGGTGAAATTTTAGGAGACGGGGCTGGTATGTGCCTTGCAGCGGAAAATATGCATTCGGTCTGCGCTCATTTGGAAACCGTTAATAGGTTGGGTGTTCAAGCTGGAATAGTTGTTGGTGCTGGCAATGTAATGCGGGGTGCAACTTCTCAATTTCTTGATCGTGTCCGTGCTGATTCTATAGGGATGCTTGGCACTGTAGTAAATGCACTTGCACTTCAAAATGTATTGTTTCGTGATTTTCAAGTACAAAGTGTTATTTGTGGTTCTTTCCCTATTGAAGGCATGGTTGCAAAACTTGATCCTGACCAAATACAGGATGCTTTTTCGAAAAATAAACTGATTTTATTTGCAGGCGGGACGGGAGCCCCGTTTTTTTCGACAGATACGGCTGGAGTGCTGAAGGCCCTTGAGATCAATGCTAACCTGATGATCAAAGCAACAAAAGTTGACGGTGTATATGATAAAGATCCTTTGAAGTTTGCGGATGCCAAACGTTATGAAACTATCAGTTATGAAGAAATCCTTGAAAAAAAACTTAATGTTATGGATTGGACGGCTACATCGCTGGCTATGGAGCATAAGCTTCCTATTCGGGTTACAGATATTTTCCAAGACGGCCAGTTAAGCTCTATTATTGCTGGTCAATCTGTTGGCACACTGGTATCTTAATGAAAGTGACTTCAGGAAAATGGAAAGGGCGCACTATTCTGGCGCCTGAATGGAAATTAAAACCAACCTCTGATAAAGTTCGTCAAGCTTTATTTAATATGTTGCGGCCTATTTCGGGGATACGTTTTTTGGATTTGTTTGCGGGTTCAGGGATAGTTGGTATTACTGCTTTGTCAGAAGGAGCTTCGTTTGCAGCTTTTGTTGAGCGCGATAATACAATGTTCAACACTTTAAGGCAGAATCTTAAGAATGTAGGTTGCTCCGTCCAAGAAGGAATAGCATTGCGAGGAAATGCATTGAAGGCAGGATCTTTATTTTCAGGAGAACGGTTTGATGTTATTTTTGCGGATCCGTTCTATGCTGATACACCTGATATACTAGAAATTCTCTATGATCAGGCAAAAAGCTTACTGGCCGAAAATGGTGTTTTTGTGCTAGAGCATGGTTCCAATATACCCGAAGACTGTTTATCAAAGCTTTCAGGGTTGGATTCTGTGAAACATTACGGGGATACCATGCTTTCTGTTTATAGAAGGATGAAATAATGAATATTTTGGGAATAGATACATCAAATGCAAAAAAAATGCTGCTGGCTTTGAAAAATCCTACATATACTGATGTTCGAGATATTGAGGTGCATAACTTGGAGACTGAAATAATTCCTCAGGTTGATAATCTTTTGCAGGAAAATCAATTGTCTCTGCATAATATTGATGCTTTTGTTCTTGGAGGAGGTCCAGGTTCGTTTATGGGATTGCGTATTGGTTTTTCTGTCGTTCGGACGTGGGCATGGTTAGGAGATAAGTTATTAGGGGTGGTATCCTCGCTTGAGGTTCTGGCTTTGTCTGCCAATTTTGATTCCCAAACATTAGTAGTACCTTGTATGGATGCTAAAATGAAAAAAATTTTTACTGCTGCATTTTTTGATGGGCAACGTGTTGCTGCGGATATTGATGTTTTTCCAGCCGTTTGGGCAGATGAAATAAAATGTTTGGCTAGCAAGCTTGCCGCTAAAAAAGTTATGGTAATAGGCAATGGTATGGAATTTTTATATGATTTTCTACCGGATGCATTTTTTCAACAGGATACTCAAGCCAGTGGATTTAAAGAATTGTTAAATAAGAGGTTAAAATTTTTCAAACCGTCAGAAGATGGATTAGAATGTATAGTACCTCAGTATTTGCGACTTAGCGCAGCTGAGGAAGCATTAAAAATGGCACACCGTAGTATGCCGCTTGGGTTTCCCAATCACCTATGAAGACGGGAAAATAAAGTTTTGTACGGCGAAAAAATCCTGCAGGGCCGTACGCTGAACTTTCCTTCTTTCCTGGATATCCGAATGCACATCCATGACCGAAATCGTACGACCACTGCAGGTGATCCTAACTAATTTGAGGTCAAAGACGCACAACACGTTTTTTTTAAAACGAGAAAAAATGTCCAATGGATTCAGAAGAAGGAAAGTTCAAATTATTATCGGTCAGGTATTAAAATAAGTCAAGAATTTTTTTAAAAATTTATATAGATCTCAACGGAAATAAAAAAGAAATTATAAAGCTATTGATTAAAATTTTTGATATTTTTTCATATATTTCATTGAAATTACTCTATTTCACTGTAGTTTTAAATATTTAATATACTTATAAGTTTGGATGGTAATGTATAAGAAAAAAAAATTCTAAAAAAGAACCTGTATAACTAAACTTAGAATATCAGGGTACTCGGGTCCATATTCGGTCGAGCCGGAAATTTGAGTTAGTAGATGTTACCAGCATATTGTTAGAAAAATAATAGTAAATAGGAAGTGATGCTGCTTGAAAAGTGGTGGGATCAAGCAGTGTTATTGACGGATGAGGCGAAAGATAACCAGTTTTGTAGATAAAATTGCTAATTTTGATGCCTTGTACAGGATGGTTTACTTCAATACGATAGGAACCATCGGCTGCATAGGTTGAGTTGTAAATGATATTATCCGTATCTCCGCCTGAAATATTAATAGTTTCTATACTACTCCATGAGCCGATAAGCATTTGTTGATAGTTTGGCGGTAGTACGCTGCACGATGCCAGCATTATTAAAGTGATAGATTTTCTCATTAATACCTCTTTTAAAAGTATATGTTAAATCTTTAGCTCTGTAAAATTTTTTTTCAGTTAAGAAAATCTCGGCATTTCATTAGGAATTTTGAGCAAATATGTTTCTGTTGACAAATTGAAAAAAACGATTCATAATGTATAGAATGGCATTTAAGAGGATATATGAAATTTTCCGAATATAAAATATTTAAAGTAAAGGTTACAGATGTGTCCCGAGATGAATGGCGGAATTATTTATATGATAGATTTCATCATAAAAAATATGCTCGGATTATTATCCTTACGGAAAAAAAATTTTTTCAAGCGCTTTTTAACCGCGAACTTTTTGAAACAATTAATCAAGCAGAAGTAGTGCTTTGTGCTTCCAGTTTGGTTTCGTGGTTTTCTTATCATATGTACGGCAAAGTCATTAAGCCTGCATTGGCAGTTACTTATGTTTTGGATGCATTATCTGTGGCATCAGAATGTCAATCGATGGTTAGTTTTTATGGTTCCACTAAAAATATTCTGTTTACAACCGTTCAAAAAGTCAGTAAATCATTTCAAGGTATTCGCATTGTCAGTGCTTATCCTGAAAAAATTGCACTGAAAGAAATGGGAAAAGTGTTTATTGCTATCCGCAAAACAGCAGCTAATTTAGGTTTGTTCAACTTAGGTAATGACAAATATCAAGAATTATGGATTAATAAAAATTTTGCACTTTTCAAGAACGGTGTCGTTATCGGCTGTGATGATAGTTTTGAAATTATCGCAGGCCGCAAATCAGTTCCGCCGCTTTCCATGCAGGATAAAGGCCTTTTAGGGCTTCATGAAATACTAACTCATCCTTTTAATATTGCCAAAATTTTCCGATTTTTTGTGCTAATTATTATGTATTTTTGGTATGTAGTGACAGGGCAGCAGAAAAAGCTAGGAAATAACCGTTCTTAAATTACGTAGCCTGCATAAAGCTGCATGCCAATCCACAGGTCGTGTTGCAACTATATATCTCCATGATTCTGAGCTTGTTGTTGAGAAAATATCCCAACCATACTGATGAATGTCTTTGCTAATGAGGTCCCATACTTTGATAATTGGTTCTTTAAAGTAGCCTTTATCGTTCGCATAAGCTAAAATAGCACCCAAGGTTTCATACTGAGAGATATCAAACAAATGAGGCCATAAGGTTAAGTCTATAGTTTTTTTTCCAAACAATATTTTTGAATTTTCACTTTTGAGAAAAGGTTTATTTTTTTTGCCGTCATAAGATAGATTGTACATGATTTTTCGGTTGCTGCTGAATTTAAATTCACTAAAGTCAACTGCTGTCAAAGGATATCGTTGTGCGATTTCTCGAGCTTGAATTGTTGCGTCCTGATATTGATAGTCATGCGCAACAATAACATGATCAGCTAAGTTTATGAAATCGCCAAGTGCTCCAGTGACCATAATAATAGAGACCTCTTGTTGTTTTAAAAACGGAATGGCTGCTGTCAATGGCGTAATGGTCTCGTCTGTGTCGTTTACTAATAGACTCATTCTGGGGTCGCGAATAAGAAAATTAGTAGCAGAAACATCTTCGTCAATTAAGAAAACTCGTGTTCCAGCTTCAAGAGCTTCGATTAAATTAGCTGCTTGTGATGTTGAACCGCTGGCATTATTAGTTTCAAATTGTTTTGATGATCGATTATTGGGTAAATTGTTGATGAACGGAGAAATATCAGCACCAGCAATAGGACGACCGTCTTCAGCACGTAAAAATACGGCATCTCGGTCGACAAAACAAAATTCCCGCCCGTCTCCTGCAATGTGATTGACAATAGCATGTCCTAAAGCATTAAGCAATGTTGATTTTCCATGATATCCGCTGCCAGCAATTAGAGTGATACCTTTAGGGATAGCCATGCCAGTGATAGAAAAGCCGTCGCTTAGTGTTAATGTTTGTTCAAGGCTTTTAGGCGACTGAAATTTTATGGCATTTTTCATGGGCTTATCACTGACAGACGATTCTCGCGCCAGTAAAGATCCATTTGCAATAAAAGCAATAAGATTCTTTTTTTTGCATTCGGCACGCAAATACTCTTGCCGTTGATAAAGGCTGATAAATTCAGATATGTAGTTAAAATAATTGCCCGAATAAAATGTTGATTGAATAACTTTGGGAATTTCATGGATAAGTAGAGCGCATGCTTCTTTGGCTGCAATGTTGCGTCCAAAGCCTGGTAATCCTGCTAGTATTTTTAATTCGATTTCATTTTTATTATTGATGATAACAGCATTTGAAGGGATGATTTTTTGTTTTCCGTAGCGAATTCCACAAAATCCACTGTTGCCAGATCCACGATTCTCTTTGACGTACATACGGATGTTTTCTGCAAAAATACGTCCTATAGCATCACAAAAGGCTTCAGTTTTTATGGTACCAGAGATAAAATCCTGAGAAAAATGAGTCATTTCAAACGGAATAAGCACACGTATTTTAGATGGAGGAGCAAATGGATCCGGTTGTACTGAATCGACACAAAATTGAAAATTTTGTCCTTGATATTTCCCCAAAATGGCCTTGTAAAGCGGGTATTTGCACTTATTGAGTCGGTATAGTTTTGTTTCTAAATTATTCATTGATTTTCTCTAATGAGCATCACGCCAATTCTTGGCAATGCCGACTTCAACCTCGAGCGGTACGGAAAGCTCAATTACATTTTGCATTACGTTTTTGAGGTCTGCCGCAAAGCTTTCCGCAACTGTTTCGTGAGTTTCGAAAAGAAGTTCATCATGAATCTGCAGAATCATAAATGCGGAATTTTGATACTTTTCTGCAATAAGATGTGCTGCTCGCAGCATTGCTATTTTTATAATATCAGCTGCTGTACCCTGCAATACTGCATTAATCGCGAACCGTGATGGATGGCTGAGATTTGTAATTTTATCAGGAGTTTTGCCGAAAAGTTCTGGTGTTGGACGCCGACGTCCGAGTAATGTTTTAACGTAACCGTTTTCTGATGCAAAATTTAATGTTTGCGTCATGAATTTTAAGACGCCTGGAAAAGTTTCGAAGTAAGAATTGATAAATTTTTTACCTTCACTGAATTCAATACCCAATTCGTTTGAGAGTCGAAATGCGCTCATACCATAGCTGATCCCATAATTAATTGTTTTTGCCGCTCGGCGCATGTGGTCATCAATTTCCGATTCCGATTTGTGAAACATCGCTGCAGCTGTATGTTTATGGATGTCACCCCCATTAAGAAAGAATTTTTTCATCATACTGTCGTCCGAGAGGCTAGCAAATAATCGAAGTTCAATTTGCGAATAATCTGCGCTGACTAATATATTTTCTGGACTAGCAATAAAGGCATGTCTGATTTCACGTCCTAGTTCGGTTCGGATAGGAATGTTTTGAAGGTTCGGATCGCCTGATGATAACCGTCCCGTAGCAGTTACTGTTTGATGCAGCGTTGTATGGACGCGACTTTGAGAGTCCGCAAGTTTCGGAAGTGCGTCTGTATAAGAATTCTTAAGCTTAGAGAGGCTGCGATATTGCAAGATTTCTTTAGGTAATGGATGGATAAATGCTAGTATTTCTAATGTTTCTTCGTCTGTTGAAAAATTTTTTGTTTTTGTTTTTTTCTGAGGTTTTAACCCTAAATCTTCAAATAAAATCTGTCCCAGTTGTTTCGGCGATAAAATATTAAATTCCCGTCCTGCTAAATGGTAGATTTTTTGGGTTAGAATATTCAAGTCTTCTTCGATTTGCTGAGATAGTTGATTAAGATTTTTTTGATCAATGCGTACACCTTTTGTTTCAATATCCGCTAGGAGAGGCACTAAAGGTTTTTCAATATCAATATAAATTGTTTGCCACATCCCTTGAATCACTAATTCACGTCCCATTTCTTTTTTTAGCGCCTCAAAACAAAGACCTGTTTTGTCATAGGCTCCTAAATAGGTGATACTCAAATCGGTGATTTGATAGTTACTGCGTTCAGGATTCAGAAGATAAGCGAGAATCTTAATATCATCAGCTTCTGGCAAACTGATCCCGTAATTGAAAAAAAAATGAATTAGCATTTTTAAGTCATAAGCAATAAACGATATTTTCTTTTGAGCGAAAAGTGCCTGTAATTGCTCAGTGTATGTTGGGATTTGATCTTCTGAGAGGTAAAATAAACGACTACCATTTGAAATTTCAATATAATTTTCGATTTTCTGTAACGTGATAATAGGACTTTTGTTAAGAATTGTGAAATTTTTTTTATTAATGAAAGGGGTCGCTGTTTCCTTGCTAAAAAGACTTTCTTCATGAATACCCGAATGATTTGTGATTTCCTTAATCAAGGAAAATAATTCAAGTTCTTGTAATTTTTTGATAAATTCAGGCTTGGCGAAATCTTGCATAATTAATAATTTATCACCAATTTTTGGTAATGAAACATCTAAATTTTCTTGAAGTTTAATCAATTCAAGACTCAGAAAAGCGTTTTCTCGATTAGTGCTTAGTTTTTGAGCTAATGTTGATTTGATATATTCAAGATTAGCATAAATATTTTCCAACGAACCATATTCTTGAATCAAACCAAGTGCTCCTTTTTCTCCAATCCCTTGAACACCTGGTATATTATCCGACGAATCTCCTACAATTGCTAAATAATCAGCAATTTGGTTAGGACGTACTCCTTTATATTGCTTAACACCTTCTGTATCTAGAATAATTACGCCATCGTTACTGTTTTTGTCAGGAAGCGCAATATGTACATCTTGGTTTACCAATTGAAGCAAATCTTTATCTCCTGAAAAAATTAATACTTCGTTATTGCCATATTTTTTGGCTAGCGAAGCAATAACATCATCCGCTTCGTGTCCTTCTACTATCAGTGCCGGGATTCCGGCCCGTTCCAAACATTCTTTTGCAATCGGGATTTGGTGTACAAGATCCGTAGGGGTTTCTTTTCGGGTTGCTTTGTAGTTGCTGAAAGTTTTTGTTCGTTCCAAGGATGCTCTCGGTACGTCGAATGCTGCTGCAATACTATGGCATGGATATTTTTTTATCAACGAAAACACCATCCGCAAAAAACCAAAAGTAGCACTTACCGATTGTCCGTTGCTGGTTCTGAGTGGGTTCCGGATCATCGCGAAATACGCCCGAAACAATAATCCTGATGCGTCTATTAAAATAATTTTTTTCTTCATGATTTCTCCGTAATTATTTCTCTGTTATTATTTTAATTCTTGACTCAGGGTAGTTTATTGATTAACTTAGGTTAAGGATAAATTATTTTATCCACTTATCTTTTTATCCTTTCAAGACCCGCTTATCAAGCCGGCCCTATCGTTATGTTCTTATCTTTGCAGAGAGGGGATATACCGTTTTTGGGTATCCTTCTCTTCTTTTTTATATTATAAATGATTTTATATTCTTGCGCAACAGTCTTGAAAAATAACAAGGGTTACTTTATAATATTTTGTGAGGTGTGCATGCAAGTGAAAACTGTTATTATTTCGCGGAGTGACAGCCCGTTGAATTCGTTAAAGATTTTTTTTCGCGCTCATAATCATTGGCTTGTTCTTGACGAAACTGAGCTTTCTCAATTGTCAGATATTTCTGCTGAAGAATTGTGGATTGATGGTTGTGTTGATTTATATCGTTTTGGATTAGAAAATACAGCTTATTTTTATCGTTTTTTTTCAGGATTGCACTATTTTTTGGAATCAGTGCGAAAAAAATTTAAAATAGTCCGTTTGATTCGCTACTTTGCTTACGATACCGATTTTGATATGCTAAGAAAAAATTTTTCTTTTTATCGTACTTTTGTTGATTACTTTCAAGAAGCTTATTATATTCTTCCTTTATATATTCCTGAGATTCTTGAATACACAACCCGTCCAGCTAATCTTTTTCAGCGTGTTATTTTTGAGCTTGCTTCCAAAAATACTGTCACTATTCCTTGGAAAAAAGATTCAACATTTTCTGTTATTAGTGTGGATGATATTTTTTCCAACTTGGCAGATAATGATCTTGCTCAAAATCCTATATCTATTAGTGGGTTGAGTGTCTGTTTGGGAGATGTGATTCAAAGTGCTGTTGTAATTTGGGGAGGTATGATACATTTTGAAGAAGCTTATACGATAAATGAATGTCATATGTCTCAAATGCAAGAATTTAATAATGTAAGCTACAGCCTTGAGGATATGTTAATCAGTATGCTCAAATAAAAACGAGGCTGGCTTGAGGAAAGCCGGCCTCGTACTCACATTAAGTGAGATTTGCAGATTGGGAGGGGATAAAAACGAATTTAATTATTTATCGGTCTTTGAAATAAATACCTTTACTAAAATAAAAAAAAATAATAAAAAAACCTCTCAAATTTGAGAGGTTTTTTTATTAAGGATTCTTTATATCATCTATAATATCTTGTGCTAATTCGTTTGCAACTCGACGAGCTTTGATTTTAGCAGCTTTTCTTTCTTTTGCAGCTTTTTTACGGGCTGGTGTATTATCTAACCCTAAAGAAAAGTTCAAATATAATTGATCACTATAAAATGCTAACGGAGTGCCACCAAAATATGTTTTTCTGTAATAAGAAAAATCAATGCGTCCCCATTTCCATCCCATTCCAACGCCTGCAGTAGGAAAAAGATCATACATACCAAATCGTAAATCTAGAAAATTGAGTAATTTGAATTCCACCCCAGTTCTAATTTTCATTGACCAATCAGTCATTTTATTGAGAGTATCCTCAAATTCAAAATACATACCAATTTCTTGAATAAATTTGTTTTTAAAGAAAAATTTGTATGATGTTCCGAAATCTAGAGACATAGGAATTTGTGAATCTGGTAGAAAACTTATTTTCCCGTCTAAAGGCTTCCATTTATAAGCTGTAGAAAATGCATCACGTACAGCAATAGCAGCAACCCAATTTTGAATTCGCAAAGTCATTCCAAAGTCTGAGGAGAAACTCTGACCTTGATAAATATTTGCAAGTGCATTTTGACTATAACGACCTACAAGTTCTGTAATATCAGCATCTTTTTCACTCATTTTGAAACGCTGAGAAAATCGGAAAGTTCCCCCTAATGCTAATCCAGAAACATCGTCTAATCCAGCAAATGGTATCTGATATCCGTATCCGATATTTGCTGTCATTTCTACCACTGCTGTTAGGGATGCAAGCGGTAATAACTCTTTAGGATCTAATTTTGGTACGGTTGCAGTTGATGGAATAGTATCTTTGCCTCCAACATAATCTTTGCCAGATGTTCCTACATATTGATTGATAAGATTATTAACATGCTGAACAGCTTCAGCTTCTGATTTTCCTGATCCAATGAGGCTTTCTAATAGCCCATTTGTCAGCGTGGTGACTAACGCAGTTGTATTCACTTTGTTGATATCGCCGTTACTTTGTTCTATCAAATTAAGGACTTCTTTAGATGTAGAAACGAGGGCATTTAAAGATATCCCTTGAACAAGGGGATGGTCCGAAAGTCTGAAACCGAATGAAACATCTGATGATGATGTGGTCCATACGCCCAGCCCTTTTCCAAAAAATCCCACTGATAATGGGCCGTTAATTCCTATATTAGCAACCCTGTTCATCATACTGTCATAATCCAGTTGAGCATAATCTTTAGACCCGTCTAAAACTCCTTTTGCGTCTTTAATGAGCGAAATCATACCGGGATCTATTACCATTCCAATATCTATGAATGGTATAATCGTATGTTCGTTCATTAATCCTAACATTGCTGGGTTCCGTATAGCAGAAAAGCGATATCCGTATGTCGATACACCAACTCCACCCATACCCATAGATGCTGCATCTTTCCAAATACGTTGTTCTGTAGCATAGGAAGCTGCAAAAACTCTTGCAGGCAGCACAACACTTGAAAAAATAATACTTAATAATAAGTTCTTCATTAGGAAATATCCCTCTTAACTTTCCTAAGGTAAGGAATAAAAAATTTATATCTGTAACAGAAAAAAATTCTGTTAGTATTAAATACATAAGAAACAAGATGATAAAAATCATTCTGCTTTAAGCCGCATAATAGTCCGTAACCTGGACAAAAAATATAACGTGTTTCAATCCCACATAGGATTTTTCTCCAAACCTCGATGGGCCTAGGATTAAAATCGTAAGATAATGCCTTAATTAAAAGCATGGTGTTATGTTGATATTACCATCTTTCTCAACAATATAAGGCTTTTTAAGCAAAGCATTTAATTTATTTTTATTACTATTGCATTCTGCGCAGGTATTTAAGTCTTCTATACTGCTGATAACCAAATTATTTTCTCTGCCTACGTTAAGATATGAGTCTATTCCGATAAAAATAGTTTGATCATCAGGATTTTTAGTAAAATTTATATCATGTGGAAAATGATCCCATAGATAATCCGTATAAAAATAACTGTTTTGAGGCAGCTGTTTGAACATTACATTGTCCCATGCTTGTTTTAGTAAAAGCATGCAATACCCCTAATAGAATTTAGTATACCATATTTTTCAAATAAAATCAAGTAATTTAATATTCGGAATTTCTTGGTATAAACTTTAAAATTTAAGAAATCTGCAAAAAATTGTTACGCAAAAAGTAGAAAAATCCGATAAAATAATATAAAATAAAGATATTTTTCACAAAAACGGGGTTTGGAATGATTCATTTAAAAAAAGATATGCATATCTTTTTTGTAGGTATTGGTGGTGTTGGTATGTCAGCGCTTGCATTGATACTCAAAGAAAAAGGTTATAAAATTTCCGGTTCCGACAGAGCTGGTAATTCTGCGATTCAAAAATTATCTGATTTGGGAATTAGAATTTTTATCGGACATAATGCTGATTATATCACTCCTACAATAGATTATGTTGTTTACACGAACGCGGTTGATGATTCCAATCCTGAAATTATTCAAGCAAAAAAACTCAATATTCCTCTCATTGTGCGTGCGGAAATGTTGAATTTTATTGGTTCTCACTATTACAGCATTGGTGTTTCCGGAACGCACGGCAAAACCACAACTACTTCAATGACTTCGCGCATTTTTTTGTCGGCAGGCCTTGAACCTACTTTAGCTGTCGGAGGATTTCTTCCAGAAATACAAGGATCTGGTTATTCAGGTTCTGGCAAAACTATGATTTACGAAGCTTGCGAAGCATTTGGTTCATTGAAGCATCTACGTCCTGATGTTTCATTGGTTACAAATATTGATGAAGATCATTTGGAATTTTTCCAAAATCGCAGAGAAGTTGAAGAATTATTTTTATCTTTTTTCAATGATAATCTATCTCCTCAAGGTCTGCTTATTTGGAATGCTGATGATGCTTGCTTGAAGGAAGTTGTGCGAAAAAGCAGAATTGTGTGCCAAGTTTCGACCAGTGTGTTTTCACACGAAGCTGATTTTTGGGTTGAAAATTTGTGTATGGAATCAGATTTTTCTTCTTTTAAATTTATGTATCAAAATGGTTCAGTGGGTAATTTTACTCTGAATATCCCTGGTATTCATAATGTTTCCAATGCAATTTTGGCTATTGCAGCTGCAAAAATCCATGGCATCGACAATGATGCTATTGTCAGTGCGTTAGAAAATTTCAAAAACGCTAACCGGCGTTTTGAAATCAAAAGTCAAACCGAAATACTTACTGTCATTGATGACTATGCACATCACCCCAAAGCTGTCGAATTGACCCTGGAAGCTGCCCGGAAATACGCTCAGGCTCGTGATGCCAAATTAGTGGTGGTTTTTCAGCCGCATCTTTACTCACGGACTCGTTATTTCTACAAAGAATTCTCCAAAGCACTTACTCAAGCCGATGCAGTTGTCCTTACCGACATCTATGCAGCGCGCGAAACTAACGATTTTAATATTTCCTCGCAGCTGATTTATGATGAAATCAATAAACTCAAGCCTATGGAGCACTTAATTTTCGAACAGGAGTTCGGTAATGTCTGCAATATTGTCAAAAAAATTACACGCGATGTTCCGTCAGTGGTGGTCACTCTGGGCGCTGGTGATATCTGGAAAGTTTCTGAGCAGATTATTGCGTAATGTATGGGTTTTAGTGTTGTGGCTGTCTGTTCCGCTTGCGGCTCAAGATTATACTGTCAACGGTTTTTCCTACAACAATGCTAGTCCGAATTTCAATAAAGGTCTTAGGCTGAAAGGGATAGGCGACTATTTTTTCAAGCAAAAAGCCTATGCTAAGGCGGTACCATACTACCAGCAGGCTCTGGAACTGATCCCCAATGAAGCTGATATTGCGTTTAATTTGGGGCGCATTTATCAGGAAGAAAAACTTTGGCGTTTGGCTGAGCTTTACTATAATGAAACCATAGCACTCTTTGCTAAATCCGAAAATTTCGATAAAAGTCAGCTTCATGCTTATTTGGCGCGCGTTCGGATGGCACAGGTAAAATATGCTCAGAAAGACAACAAAGCCGCGTTAATTATCATCAATGAGCTCCGTAAGGAAGAATCATTGATGCGCTCGATGTATCCCGAAGCATGGGAACTTTTAGGAAGTTCGTTTGACAAGGTATTTCCAGTGAGTGCGGTGGCTGTTAAAGAACAATAAATTATAACGAGGAAAAAATGTGTTGTATTTGATAATCATGGTAGCCATGGTGTTAGCGGTATCGATTGGGGTGGTGGTTTATCTTAGGGCGGAAGGGATTTCTTTTTGGCCGAGCGATTCTAAAGCGCGTTTTCTTACGAAGGATGAAACTATTGAATTTCTTGCTTCCAAGGCCAAGTTGACTCCTGAGGAAAAAGAAGCATTGGATTATTTGTTTCTTATCGGTGGCAGCAAGCGTTTACATGCGGCTCTCGATGGTGCCGAGGTTGGACGGAAGTGGCTGGTTTCGACTAGAAAAGCGTTGTTTCAGGACAAGTCTCTTTCTCTTGAAAAAAAAGAACAACTAGAGTACAATCTATACGAAATCCTTCGCAAAATCACGAATACACGGAATATTTTGCATCCGAAGCTTTTATTTCTTAAGGATATTAGTGTGGGGCAGGCGGTAGAAATAAAAATAGCAAACGGTCCGAAAATACAGGCTGATTTTGTCGAGGGTTCAAGTACACTTACGTTTGCATTGACAGAGGATTTTTATCGGATTCTTGAGAAAAACGCTTCTCCCAAACGAAAATTAACAATTTCATTTTGGCGTAAATTCGATGCAGGATATATTTTTCAGGCTGAAATTATCAATTATTCCCACAAAAAAGGCACATATATGCTTTGGGTGAAGCCAATTACTAAACTCAAACGAAATAAAATACGCCTTTATCCGCGACGTCCAGCTGAAATTCCAGCTCGATTCAGGCAGATCACGTTGCAGCCTGATCCTGATACTGGTGCCTTGAATGAACATTTCGGGGCAACCAACCTTGGTCTGATAAACGATATTGGGCCTAAAGGTGGTATTATTGCTGCACATGCGTTGGTACTGGTAGATACCCAGCTCGATATAGAATTTCCACTTTATGATTTGATGATTAAAGTCAAAGCTACAGTGCGCAGTGTATTTCATTACGAAAATGTTTACAGGCTGCATATAGAATTTCAAGAGCTACCTCAAAAAAGTATATTATATATTTACCGTTATATTTATTCGGATAAATAGAAAGTTGATTTTTCACTGATTTTGCCGTAAATTTATATAGATTAAAATATCGAGGTTATTATGAAAATTGTTAAGGCCGTTTTTGCGATTATTTGTTTACTTTTGTTTATTATTTTTGCTATTCAGAATATTTCGACGGTTGATTTCAATTTTTTGAAGTTCCAGATCCGGCAGATGCCTTTGTTTGCTATTATTGTTGTTGTGTTTGTTTTGGGATTTATTGTAGGTCGGATTTCTGGGTGGTTTTCGTATCTTTTTCAGGAAAAACGCGAGAAGAAAGCAAAGTAGGAGCCTGTTTTGGCAAAAAAAAGCGCTTTTGCATGTTCAGAATGCGGTTACGAAAGCCCTAAATGGCTGGGAAAATGCCCATCATGTTCGGCATGGAATGCCTTTAAGGAAGTGCACTTAAGCAAAAACATAAAATCTTCAGTTGCGGTGCGTTTGCAGAAGAGCCAGCCTCAGGCTATTCATACTATAGAAACACGCAAAAAGGAACTGTTTCAAACTGGTATTCCTGAATGGGACAGAGTTTTGGGGGGTATGATTCAGGGGCAGGCAGTTCTGCTTTCTGGCGAGCCGGGTATGGGGAAATCAACACTTTTGCTTCAGATTGCTGATATGCTTTCTCAAAAAGGGGCGGTTCTTTATGTCAATGGTGAAGAGTCGTGCGGTCAAGTAAAACTGCGTGCCGAACGCTTGGGTATCAAAACAGAGAATGTGTTTTTGTTTGGTGAAACGGATTTGGATCAAATTTTATCAGTTATCGAAGAACATCAACCTATTTTTTTAATTATCGATTCGCTTCAGACTCTCTCTTCCGAGTCTATTGAGTCGTCTCCTGGTTCCTTGCCTCAGCTACGTGAGTGCACCAATCAAGTCGTACGTTTATGCAAAAGTATGGATATTATGTCTATTTTGGTCAGCCATGTTAATAAAGATGGCCAGATCGCCGGCCCAAAAGCAATTGAGCATTTAGTTGATACGGTATTATTCATTGGAAGTGACGCACGACGTGTTTATAGAGTACTTCGTTCATTTAAAAACCGTTTTGGTTCGACAGATGAAGCAGGATTCTTCGAAATGTTAAGCAACGGTTTGATGCCGGCTGATGATTTAACTCGAGCATTTGTTTCTATCCATGAGGAACCAGTGTTTGGTTCGGCACTTTTTGCGCATTCAGAAGGTCAGCGTGTATTTCCGTTGGAGGTTCAAGCTCTTTGTCATCCCACTAATCAAAATTATCCGCGTCGTACAGCTGAAGGTATAGACAACAGCCGATTGTCGTTGCTTGCCGCTGTTGTTGAGAAGCAACTTAAAATACCTCTGAGCAAGTTTGATGTTTATGCCAATGTGACTGGTGGTTTGGATATTGAGGATAGAGCTGCAGATTTGTCGGTGGTGGCTGCGATTTGTTCATCTTTTAAAGAAAAACCGTTGAATGATAAAAAAATTTTTATCGGCGAAGTTGGGCTTACTGGAGAAATAAGACCGGTATCCGGAATTGAAAAACGGGTTAAAGAATCAATGCGTCTCGGCATTGCTGAAATTTATATTCCTTATGTTCAGACTCAAAAAATAAACTCAAAAGAATTTCCTGTCAAACCAGTCCGACATATCAGTGAACTAGTAACTATGATTTTGTGATGAGAAAGGTAGCTCGCGTTGGGACATATTTTTAATAAATCCTGGATCATGAACAGCTTGAATGATAATATTAGCAATCAAATCACTGCCGTTATCGAAAAAATCAGAATTTTTGATACGTTTTTTAACTTTTTCGAGGTGAGTAGGATCTCTTTGTAAAAATTCTATGAGTTTTACTAATTTTTTAGGTTTCCGGCAAGCCCATACTAATCCTCTCCGACGAAAAAATTTTTGTGTGTTAATTTCGGCTGTGTTAACAGCATAAGTAATGATGACAGGAAGTTCAGTTTTGAGGGCTTCTATAACGGAAGCAGGACCACCTTTTCCTATATAGATATCGCTGGCATGCATGAGCTCAGCAACGAAATCAATATAAGAAAATACAAGCAATTGTATATTCGGATTCGAATTTTGGAGTTGTAGAAGATTTTGATACAAATTATTATTGCGCCCGCATACAGCAATAATATTGAGTTTGAGGTTCGATTCCATAAGTTTTTGAATACAAGGTTCCATACTACCGATACCTTGTCCTCCATCACTCATGAATAGAGTTAAAATATTTGGGCGTAAACCATATTTCTTCTGTAAATCTTTCCTATTAAAATGTTGTTGATTAAAATCGTTTCTGAGAGCTTGAGGAACACGTAGGATTCTATTTAGTCGATGACCCAGCAGCCGTGCTTTTCGCTCGGCAATTGAGGAATTTACTAGTAAGAGATCACCGCGCCTATCCCATTGCGGAAAAGTTTCAAATGTATCCGGATTAAGTGTGATTATTTGGTATGGGAGTTTGTATTTTTTTTTTGCATCTATAGCAATAGTTTGACAAAAAAAGTGCGTCGTGAAAACAATATCAGGCTGTATAGAATTAATATATGCCATAGATGTACGCCATATCCGGTGGTGAAAAATGGGCAAGTACCGATGTGCAATAAGAAAGAGCATTTGTGATATTGAAATTTGCAAACGACAGATATAAGGATGTTTAAGCATCCAGTTCCATGCTCTGCAGATGAAAGAATCAAATTCTTCCAGTCCAGCATCGTTAAAAAAATCACTTACTGTCACTGTATATTTACCAGGGTATAGATTATCTATGCTTTCTGCAATTGCAAGTGCTGGTGTTTTGTGGCCAGATCCTGTATTAGTATAGGTAATAAAAATGTGAGGTTTTTTCATTTTCTAATCCTCAATAACTAAGTGCCAATCCTGTTGAAAAATTCAGTCCGTTTTGTGCGGAAGGATTGACTGTGAGTGCAGAAGGTGGGTTGGACAGCAAAATATTAAATTGATAGGCAATTCCTATCGTCCATACTAATGCAGAAACTAATTTGATATCTATTTTATATTCTGGAGTAATCATAACATAATGGTATTTGTACTGTTGTCCTTTGCTATCGGTGAGATTTTCCGGTGAAAATCCATACCCCGCGTGTAACATAACCCGCATTCCTGCTCCGTTGTCTGGTGCAATGCGGTATCCTAAAACGCCAGCGAAACCGTAACTGGATGGGATATGGCCTTTATAGATTGTATATCCTTCTCTGTTTTCGAACCAGCTACGTGGGAATCTATAATGGAATGAACTACCGATCATAAATCCTTTTATCACTTTTCCCATAGATAATGTGATTGCTTGTGAGAGATCAAAGTATTCTCGACTACGGAGAATAATTGATTCGTTTTGCAAACGAGATTCAAGAGGCTCGCGTGTGAAATTACCAGCTTCGTAAGAAAGATCAAGCCAATATCCTGATCTTTTATATACAGGTTCAGATGCACGCATTTTCCGATAGAGTGCTTTTTTAGCTTGATGATATTCTCTCAAAGATATTTCTTTAGGAGTTTCTAGTATTAAAAGTTCACGCTGTGATTGGTGTTGCAAGGCTTGCATTTGTTTGGAATTAAAATTTTTAATATCTTTTTCTAAATTAATATCTGTTATTTTGCTTGTGTTTTTTGCCGACTGTGTGGATGGGTGGATAAATTCTCCATATTGTCTAACCGACTCTAAACCACTGTTAGGATCATTTTTCAATGACGGATCTGATTTTCTTAGTGACGGGTGAATATAATTTTGGCTGTAAGCAGTCGCACTAACAAAGCACAAAACTATAACCGACAAATACTTCATGAGTTTCACCTCTGGAGATTTTCCTAATCTATTATATCAATAAATTAAAAAAAAGTCAATCTGTTTTTAATTTTACACATAAGACTCCCTGAAAAAATCAAGGAGCCTTTTTTGTCAAATTATGTGGGGGTTTAGAAAGAAAACCCTAAAGAAACGTTGCCTGTGAGCGCTCCTAGACCTTGCATTTTGGAAAATTCTTGAGGTAAATCAGCAATATATTTATAACTCGCTGATAATGAGAGATAAAAATATCCGAAAATCTTAATATCAAATGCAACTTCAGGAACGATGATAAAACTTGTTATTCTGTCGGTATTGCCGTCGTTTCGGAGTTCGTCGAACGCTGCAGCCCCAATTAAAGCTTGTGTTCGAAATACTACAGGGCTATTGGGATTCCAGCGTACGCCAATGATTCCACCGCCGTAAAATAATGAATTTTCATTGCCTCTAGAATCTAATAGATTGAAAGACGTCGAATAAATCCCACCACCGATCAGGAAGTGTTTCCCTAAATTAAATCCGAAACTTGGACCGCCGATCGTAATAAATTTGTCGTTCAACACACCAAATTGCTGCTGATAGTTGATCCAGACGCCAAAATGAAATTCGTCAGGATCAAGTACTTCTGCTGGTGTGTGCGAAACATTTTGAGACACTTCCCGGCCGTACGGTTCCTCAACCGCTTCGTATTCTTGGGAAAAAGCCGGTGCGGTGGATAAAGATAAGAACACAAGACCGTACATCCATTGTTTTATTAAATTCATAATACTCCTCCTATCTCAAAGAGATATTCTAAAGATACTCATGCTTTGAAGGAGAGGCAAATTTTAATGCTTTTTTTGATGGGTATTAATATATTGCTTGACATATATTAGAAAATATCCTATAATATTGGAATATAAATTGTCTAAATAGGAGGACAAAATTCTTATGGCAAGCATCATTTACAACGATACCGAACTGATGCGCAATCTGCTGGAAGCTGGCGTACACTTCGGTCATCAGACGAAACGATGGAATCCCAAAATGAAGCCATATATTTTTACGAAGCGGAACGGGATATACATTATAGACTTGCGTTACACGACGGAAAAGCTGAAGGAAGCTTATGCCGCAATGAAAGAAATCGCTGAAAAAGGCGGGCAGGTGTTGTTTGTAGGCACAAAAAAACAAGCACAACAAGCGATCAAAGATGAAGGTACGCGTTGTGGAATGTTCCACGTAAGTAAGCGTTGGTTGGGCGGTACGCTTACAAATTTTCCTACGATTAAAAAAAGTGTTGACAAGATGAAGCGTTTTGAAAATAAACTGGAAAAGCAAGGCGATAGCATGATTAAGCGTGAACGAGCTGCGTTACAAAAAGAAGTAGATCGTATGCATGCGTTTTATGATGGTATCCGTGATATGAAAAAACTGCCTCAAGCTATCTGGGTAGTTGATGTCAAACGCGAAATTAATGCTGTTCTTGAAGCACGTAAATTGGGTATTAAAGTGTTTGGAATTGCAGATACTAATATTGATCCGGATTTGCTTGATTATCTGGTTCCAGGCAACGATGATGCGATTCGTTCAGTAGCTTTATTAACGGGTATTATGGCGGATGCAGTCATTGAAGGGGCTGGTTTCCACGCTAAAACTGAAGGAATTTCTCCGGAAGAAGAAATTGTTGAAGAATCTGTAGAGCAAGCAATTTTCAACCCGACAACTCTTGATGATTCCGTTGACGAATTGGCAGAGTCTTACGAAAAAACAACCGAATAGGAGAAAATAATGGCTTCTGTAAGCATGGAAGATATTAAAAAGTTAAAAGAAATGACAGGCGCAGGCTTGATGGACGCAAAACGTACACTGGAAGAAACAAATGGCGATATTGATAAAGCAGTTAAGATTCTGCGTCAAAAGGGATTAGCAAAAGCAGGCAAACGTGCTGAGAACGAAACTCATGAAGGCACAATTGCTGTATGCCAAGAAGGTAATAAAGTATTAATACTTAGAGTTAACTGTGAAACCGATTTTGTTGCTAAAACAGAAGTATTTCAGGAGTTTGCTGGGCATGCTGCGAAAATGATTTTAGAAGCTGGGTTAACATGTGGTGCAGATTTGCCTACTGCTCTCGATGAGGAAAGAAAAAGTGCGATTGCAAAACTTGGGGAAAATATTATTCTTTCGGAGTGGAAATTTATTGAAGGTTCTGGAACAGTTTATTCTTATGTCCATATGAACAAAATTGGCGTAGCTGTTGATTTTGCAGGTAACCCGTCCGAAGAAACAATGAAAAATGTGGCTATGCAGATTGCTTCGATGAATCCCATTGGGCTTAAAAAAGAAGATATTCCTGCAGATATTGTGGCCCGCGAACAGGAAATATATCAAGAGAAAGCACGCCAATCCGGCAAGCCTGAAGCAGTACTTCCGAGAATCGTTGAAGGAATGATGAATAAATTTTATCAAGAAAATATTCTTTTAGAACAGCCTTTTGTATTTGATGAAAGCAAAAAAGTTTCGGATCTGCTTGGTTCTGTAACAATAAATGCTTTTATTCGAGTTTCTCTCTGAACAATAACAGCCCCATTTTGGGGCTTATTTTTCGTCTAACATTTCGCGTGCTAGTTTTTCAGAGTTTTCACCTGATGCACCAAGCATTCGTGAAATTTCATGTACGCGTTCTTCTTTGTTGAGTAATTGGACTTTTGTAAATGTTTTATTGTCCTGCACAGATTTGCTGATTAAGTAATGATAACGTGCTTTTGCAGCTATCTGTGCCAAATGGGTAATACAAAAAACTTGCCTAGTTTTTGCAATTTCTACCATCTTGACCGCAACATGATGAGCCGTCATACCACCGATTCCAGCGTCTATTTCATCGAAAATACTGATTTCAATTGGGTCATTTTGAGCGAGGGTACTTTTAAGTGCCAGCATAATGCGCGAAATTTCACCGCCTGATGCTATTTTTTGCAAAGGTTTCGGTTCTTCGCCAGGATTAGCTGAAATCAAAAACTCTACATTGTCGATGCCGTTTGAAGTTACGCGAATGGCATGCTCATTAAGCAGTAAAAAAGAATTCTCATCCTTTACATAGTTAATGTGTGCTAAAAATCTCGATTTTTCCATGCCAAGAAAATGTAATTCAGCTTCAATTTTTTCTTGAATTTCTTTTGCAATATTTTGCCGCATTTTCGAAAGACTCAGTGCTTTTTCTTTAAGTTTTTCAATAATCTCAGTTTTTTGTTGTGCTAGACGGGCAAATTCTGCTTCAAAATTATCAGCTTTATCCAGCAACAGCTGGCATTCTTCTGCAAAATCATTTATTTCTTGAATGGTTTGCTTCTGATATTTACGTTTTAGCTCTTTGATAAGCGATATTTTGTCAATTATGGCATCCATGTCGGTGGCATTGTAATCGGTTTCGTCGAGATAGCTCGAAAGCAAATGAGCACTTTCTCGGGATTTTTCCAGTGCATCTTCTAAAATTTCCACAAGCTCCTCATATTTTTTGGAAAAATTGATAATTCCAGATATAGAGCGTTTTGCATCTTCAAGCATTAAAGAGGCATTAATTTCTGCTTGATAAATGCTTTGATAAGCACGATTTAAAGCATCGAAAATTTTTTCACTGTTCTGCATCCGGGATAATTTTTCTTCGAATTCCTGTTCGTCTTCAGGTTGAAGATCAGCTTTTGTTATTTCTGCATAAGCACTTGCGTAATAATCGCGTTCTTTTTTGAGAGCTTCGGTGTTTGCTTGAAACAGTTGTTCTTCTTTAATTTTTGTTAAGGCTTCTTCATACAAAATTTTGAATGCATCGCGTTCCAGCTGCAGGTTGCCGAACGAATCCAAAAGATCAATATGGACCTTTTTGTTAAGCAGAAGCTGGTGGTCGTGCTGACCATGTATGTCGGCAAGAAGATCCCCAACTTCTTCAAGTCGTGCCACTGTTTCTTGTGTGCCGTTGATAAAAGCCCGATTTTTGCCAGTTGTAGAAATTTCACGGCGTATAATCAAAATTTCTGGATTGTAAATTCCCAGCTCTTTAAGTGTTTGTTGAATTTTCACGTCTTTAATGGAAAATTCGCCTTCGATGGTGAGTTTTTCTGCTCCTGTCCGAATCATGGAAGTATCACTGCGGTCACCTAAAAGTAATCCCAAAGCACCAATTAATACGGATTTACCAGCACCTGTTTCGCCCGTAAGCACTGAAAATCCATCTTCGAAATCTATGTCTAGCTCGTCAATTACGGCATAGTTTTTAATACTGATTCTTCCCAGCATGACAGCTCCTTACCTTAGAAATTCCAACCCAGCTTCACGGACAAGCTTTGGAAAAATTCTTTTGTTGTGACACTTTGGCATTTGACGTAATGGGGATTTTGATCGATTGTAAAGCATGCGTTTTTTTTCAATGTAATGTAATCCTGACCGTCACCCCAGACTTGAGCGTGGGTGTTTACGTTGACGATTTCTATTTTGTTGTTAAGCCCTACTACCAATGGCCGTTCTCCTAGAATATGAGAACATACCGGCGTAATCAACAATAATTCCATATCTGGAAGCACGATGGGGCCACCTGCTGAAAGATTATAAGCTGTACTGCCTGTTGGTGTCGAGATAATAAGGCTATCGGCGCGAACCCTCATGACGGCACTTCCGTTGATTATAATAATAAACTCAGACAGCGAACCTTTTTGATCTCCCGAAAACAAAAACTCATTCAAAGCTAAGAGCGTATGGCCATCGCTTTGACCTGAAAGCATCATGCGCTTAATCCAATGACTTTCTTCCAGAACGAGCTTTAAACCTTCCTGCAACGTGTTTGGTAGAATGCTAGGTAAAAATCCTAGGCTACCTGCATAAACAATAACAATTGGTTTTCTATATTGGGCAAGCCGACGAGCAGCCCCTAAAAAACTTCCGTCTCCGCCTACCGAAAATGCAATATCAAATTTTTGCTGCACTGGATCTTCCTGAGCGTTCAAAAAGGAATCAATTTTGTACTTTTCCAATTCTCGCCGAAGATTGTCGATAATGGGCTGTAGATCATGCTGTAAAATTTTTCCTGTAATTAAGGCAGTTTTCATCATCGGTCTCTTAACAGATTTCTAATATGGTACAATGATTTTGCAAAAAATTCAAGGTTTCTGCATAAAAAAGCTTCCTATTCTGAGGAAGCTTTTGCTTTAAGTTCTAGTATTTTTTTTCGGTTGGCTTCTAGTTCTGTGAGGAGTTTTTCAAAAATTTCTTCAAAATCGTAGGGATTTTTTGTTAATTTGTAGATTTTTTCGTCGAAATCTATTAAACTTTGATCTCGGTTCGGATTGAGTTCGCCGGGAATAGCGCGGGCTTTTTGAGCTTCTTCCTGTGCTCTGCGGCGATATGTTAGTGCTCCCTTGAAGTAAAATTCCGCAATGTCATAGCCATCAAGGTATTTTTCATAGTAATCGTTGTTGAAAAAATAAATGTTTTCTTTATAATAAAGATCTGCATAACGTCGGTATTCTTGTGCAAGCCTTTCGTGAAGATGCGCATTGACAGCATGCTGGTATTTTTGATACTGTGTTTTATTGGTAATGCGGATAAGTGCTTTGATTGGGTGGTCGAACGGCATCACCAGCGCCAGCTCAAGGAAGTAAATATTCCGTGCAATGGCGTCTTGTTTTTCATTGAGGTTCATCGTGACCGAATCGATTTTAATGAGGTCTTCCTTGGTATCAAGGCGTTTTGGAACGGGCAGCAACATAAAATCGGACACTTTTGCGTCAGCGGGGGCGCTTGAAAATGCAAAAATTAATAAATAAAGGACTTTTTTCATGCCTGAAATATCGGAATTTCTTTCGGAAAGTGAAGAATTTTGCTCAATAAAATTCACCGTGCTCTACAGCGGTTGGCGGGTAGATCATGCACTTTCCGAAATTTCTGACGACTTGACCCGCAGTTCGCTAAAGCAACGTCTACGTTTGCTTACTGTTAACGGAAAACCTGTAAAGCTTTCTGCAAAACTTCGGAAAGGAGATCTTGTAGAAGCTGTTTGGATGAAGCATTTAGAACCATCGTTCGAGCCAGAAGAGGTTGACTTCGGTATCATCTATCGCGATCATGATTTGATGATTATTGATAAACCTTGGAATTTGACTGTCCATCCAGCAAAAGGTCATGAAAGTGGCACATTAGCGAACGGGGTTTTGCATTTTTTTCGCAGTAGGAATCTTGACGAGGGTTTCGGAGCCGAAAACCGTCCTGGTATTGTGCACCGTTTGGATAAGGATACGCGTGGTTTGATGATTATCGCCTTAAATGCGGAATCCTCTTATAAACTATGTAGGGCCTTTAAAGAGCGCCGAATCAAAAAAATTTATAAGGCTATTGTTAAAGGAACTGCACCAGACTTTGGTATTGTGGACAAACCGATCGGTCGATCGTTGTATGATAGAAAAAAAATGGCTATTGTGCCCAGAGGACGTCCTTCTGTGACCGAATTCAAAACTTTGGAGCGTCTGAATGGTGCTAGCTTGGTTGCCTGCAATCTTTTGACAGGACGCACACATCAAATTCGTGTCCATATGGCTTCGCTTGGGTATCCAGTGCTGGGCGATCTGCTGTATGGAAAAACAACTATTCCTTTACCTGGGATAGCGTTACTAGCCTCGTATTTGAAATTTGAGCATCCTAAAACCGGCATGGAAATGGAATTCAAACTGCCGGATCCTCCTGAATTTTTGGATCTGTTGCAGTCACTGAGGGAATAGTTATTCTGCAAAAAGGAGCTGTTCTGTTTCGTCGAATGCAACACTTAATACTTTCGAACACCCGAGTTCCTCCATTGTTACAGCAAAAAGCACATCACAGGCTTCCAGCGTAGATTTCGAGTGCGATACGATCACAAATTGACTGGTACCTTTGAAGCGTACGAGCAATTTTTTGAAGCGTTCGATATTTTCATCATCCAGTGGGGCGTCCATCTCGTCAAGGATCACAAACGGAGTCGGTTTGAGCTTGAGGATAGAAAAAATCACCGCAATAGCTACCATTGCTCGTTGTCCACCCGAAAGTAAACTGACGCTTTGAAATTTCTGGCCCGGTGGTTCGGCCATGATATCGATTCCCGAGTTGAGTGGATCGTTTTTGTCTTTCAAAATTAAATCCGCACGGCCACCGTCGAACAGCTCCGAAAACAAATCCTTAAATGAACGGCGAATTTCTTCAAATGCTTTGTTAAATCGTTCTGCCGATTCTCGATTCGTTTCTTTTATCAATGATTCTGTATCGTCCGCAGCGGTTTCGATATCGGTTTTCTGCCGCAGCAGTTCGGTATATTGGTCTTTTGCCGCTTGAAATTGCTCAATTGCCAGCAAATTCACACCTCCCATCTGATTCAAGCGGTTTCTGTATTCGCGTATGGTTTTATTCAGATGATCAACCGTATCGCTTTCTTCCAAAGCAATATCGTTTTCTCCTATTTTGAACTGTTCCCTCAAACTTTGGCGCATTGCTTCAAGCGTTTCACGGCGTTCTGCCAGCGAACCTTCAATTTCGCTCTCCCGGAGTTGCAGTTTTGTAAACTTTTCTAGATTATCTTTATGTATCAATTCCAGAACTTTTTTGGACCTTTTCAAGTCGTTGATTTCATCAGCATTCCGGCCCATTGCGTCTCGAAGTCGAGACAATTCCGGAGCAAGATCTTCTTGTTCTGCAAGCAAATCTTCCATTTCTTCCTCGAGCTCTGTAATAGTTCGAGAAAGATTTTTTTTATCGCTTTCGTAAGTGTCAATACTGCGCCGAATATCATCCAGACGTTGCTCCAGCAACCGAATGTCCGACTGTAGGGCTTTTGCCTGCGCTTCCGCTGATCCAAATCCAATGCGTGCTTGAGCTAGTTCATCTTGATGATGCCCATGTTCCTGACGCAACCATTGATGTTGCTTGTCATAGTCAGCGATAATCGTTTCAATTTCTTCCGAAAGCTTTTCTTTTGCTTGTAAAATTTTTCGTGCCGATTCAAGTTCGCGACGTGTTTGGTCTCCCTGAAATTGTGCTTGTTCGAAATCAGCTTTTGTTTTTTTAAGATCGCGTTCAATGGTTTTGTATTCTGATTCAAGTTGGTTTCGTACTCGGATTTGTTCATTTTCCTCTCGCTCAATCTCCGAAAGACAGCTCCGTTGTTTATCATATTTTTCTTTTTCTCGATCAAGCTGATCTGATAACTTTTCAATCTCCTCCGTTAACGCAAGCTTTTCCGTAAAAGCACCCCCTTCTCCGAAAAATGCTGACAATAAATGATCATAAGCTTGTTTGTTAGCTTCTAATAGGCTTTTGAGATCAAGAAAATCCTGCATAGTAATGCCTTTACCCATAGAGATTGACTGTTCTGTCTTCGATAGGTATGCATTTAATTCCGCAGTAAGGTGTGGTTCTTCCAGATGAAAACGTTTTAAGGCATTCATCTGTGCGTCAATGGCGGAAAGAATTTTTGCATCACAATTTTTTTCCTCAACTTGTGCTAATTTGTATTGTTTTTGTAATTCTTGTATTGTTCTTTCCAGAAGCTCTGTTTCCTGTCGCGCATTTTTTTTTCGCTCTGAAAACAGCTTCCTTTCTGTGCTTGCGGTGTTTAATGCTCTTTCCAGCTTGAGAAATTCTTCTTCTTCGCGGTTTAAAGTATGGGCCTTATTTTTTTTGATGTCGTCAAATCGAATAACATCCGATTCAAAAACAAAAAGTTGGCCATGGATTTCTGCGATTTCTCTACGCAGAGTATCAATATCGTCCCGCGTAACCGCTTTTTTGAATCCAGCCGCTTGAGATGCTTCCAAAAGTGCTTGTTCGGCACAATCCGTTTTGTTTTTCAATTCCTGCTGAATATTTTCTGCCTGGAGTAACAATTCTTTTGCTTTTGCCTGTTTTTTTTCTGCATCCGAAACGGCATCACGCTTGTCTGCAAGAGTGTCTTCCCATTCTTCCATCCTGTCAAGATCCTGCTGTGCCCTCAAATCCAGCTCAATAAGACGGTTCCGAGAATCTTTAATATTCCGTTCAGCTGAATTATAACGTGTTTTTGCTTCGGTGAGCTCTTTTTCCAGCCGGATATATTTTTCATTCATCTTCCCAAATAACTGTTCTTTTTCGCCCAAAGCTTCGTCTGAAAGAACCATTTGAATTTCGAGGTCGTTGAGCGCATCAGAAAGAGGTTGTAAGGCATTCTTAAGGGTTATGGCATCGCGTTCACGGCGTTCGATTTCTTTTCTCATATTGAGAACCCGGGATACTTCAAATTTAACTTCGGTTTCGCGCAGGACCGAGTTCAAATGATTGTAAGCATCTGCGTCCTGTGCCTGCAGCTCCAGCGAGGCGATTTCTTTCTCGAGGCGGTTAAGCGTTTCCTGGAGCCTGTCCAGATTTTCACGTGCCTGGTTGAGTTTTTTTTCGGCTTCTTCTTTTCGGAATTTAAATTTTGAAATACCGGCAAAATCTTCAAATAAAATCCTTCGTTCTTCTGCTGATTCCGACAGCAAACGGTCTATTTTTCCTTGCTCAAAAATTGCGTACGAATCGCGCCCGACACCTGTATCAAGGAAAAGTTCAACTGTATCCTTTAGCCGCGAACGCACGCCGTTGACAAAATACTGGCCCTCGCCCGAACGGAAAACACGACGCCCGATTGATACTTCTGGGTAATCAATCGAAAGCCAGTTGAGTTCGTTGTTGAGGGTCAACGAAACTTCCGCCATTCCCGATGCTGACCGGTGTTTTGTCCCCGCGAAAATAATATCCTGCATTTTGTCGCCGCGTAGGGATTTGGCGCTTTGTTCGCCCAGAACCCACTTCATTGCCTCGATGACGTTTGATTTGCCGCAGCCATTCGGTCCGACAATACCGGTAATACCATCAGAAAATTCAATATGAGTTTTTGTTCCGAAAGACTTGAATCCTTGAAGATCTAGGGATTTCAAATATACAGCCATGAATGCTCCCGTTTTTTGGTTCATCTGATATTATAGCATAAGAAACTCCGTTTTGTCCATAGAAAAACTTCTCTAACCCTTAAGGAAAATCAATTTCTTCCGAAAAATAGTTATACAAATTCTTTGAACAAAAGAGGTATGTTATGGCTAGAGTAAAATTTTTGGATGTGCTCGAAGAAACACGCACCAGACCCACTCAAAGGCAAAGCTTTGACGGACGCGACTCCGAACCGTTTTCCGGGGAACGGCAGGATCGTTTTGAATCTCCGCGCGATTCCGGAGCTTATGGAGACCGATTCGAAAGCGAATATCGTATTCCACGCAGGGAAACCGTTGCTGAACGTTATGCGCGCGAACCACGACCCGCTTACGATACAGGGTATTCCGGACGGAAAGATTTTTCTGCAAGGCCGCAAGCTTCGGCTCCAAAAGCTCCCTTGCTCCTTAACGATGAAAATCGTATGCTTTGGACAGGAGCTTTGTTTATTTTCTTTGGAGGGATGCTTTTTTTGACAGGCTACTGGCTTGGTAAGGCAGTAACCAGTAAGGTAAAAAGCGAAGGGCTTGCCTCTCTTAGCGAAGCTCGTGATTTCCGCCGTGAAGAACTCGGAAATGCTTATACAGTAAAGGATCTGCCTTCAATATCTCCTCCAAAAGCAGTGACGGTCGATATTCCACAGCCTGCTCCGAAGCCGGCTTCTCAGGCAGCAAAAAAAATCACACCTAAACCTGTGCCAGCTGCTCCTAAAAAACCTGCGGTTGTCAGTGAATTTGTTGTGCAGGTTTCGGCGCATACGTCTATCGAGGCTGCACGTCTCGTTGAGGATAAACTGGTTTCAGCAGGTTACAGTGCTTACACATCGGAAAGCCTTGTTGGTAGCAACCGTTATTTTCGTGTACGAATCCGCGGATTCAACAATAAAAACGATGCCGAAAAGGTACTTGCTTCTGTTAAAACCCTCGGGCTTGGGACTGATGGTTATGTTTTGAGACTTGATTAAGTTCAGAAATAAAACGCATCCTTCAAATGGATGCGTTTTTTATGGTGCTTCGGGAAAATTTTGAGTTGCCATTAATGCTAAATTTATTTCGTTAATCGAAAATCCAAGCTCTAATAGTTCTTCTTTATTTTTGTGCTGTCGGATGTAACCGATCAATTGTTTTTGTTTGTCTGTATCCGAATTCCGGCCTGCTTGATAGTTTTTCAAACTTCTTACCGAAATCCCTTCAAAAACTTCTGAAATTTCTGTGTTATTGATTTCTGGAGCTTCGTCAGCAAAAAAATCATTGTAGCCGAATGCTTCCTTAGGATGATGAGGGGGTGTTTCTTCGTCGCTGGAGGCGTTCAAACGAAGCGGCTGTAATAGTTTATATTTGTCGGCTTCCTCGAAACGTTCTTTCAGTACCGCTTCAACCTTATGTGACAAGCGAATTTTCCGTTCGAGTTCTTCGATTCTATCGTCCAGCATACTTAAGTTCCGGCTGGCAACACGATTGAATTCGACAATTAAACGTTCCGTCTGGCTGCGAAATTCTTCGAGTTCGGTTTGATGCGTCTTTTCTGTTTTAGTCTTGTAAGCCCAAACCAGTGCTAAAAATGACATGCAGAATGACGCTCCCGCAAAAAAATTCATCCATTCCCCCTTGCTTTAGCATAACTTATCTGCTTTGAAATTGCAAATTATCGAAACTTTTCTTAATTTTAAAAAAATGTTACAATGTCGGGTATGTGGAGACTTTATGAAAAAATATCTGTGGTTTTTAATTTTTATGCCGGGGTTGAGTTTTGGCCAGAGATTCTGCATGCCCGATGAGAAACTAGGTACGGCACTTGTTGTCTCAAACCGCGTGCCTATCGAAGCTGATGTTCGGAAAATTGTCAGCGGTCTTAGGGCTGAAGGGATTAAAATTTTCGATGCGCGTCAGGATATCGACCTCAAGGGTGTCACCCAAACTAATTCTCCTTTTGCTAAAGATATCGGATATGCATTGAAAATCAGCGTGCTTAATGAGTCTTATGCGGAACGTGTTTATCGTTTTTCCGTAACAGTGCTACGGCTTTCGGATGGGGTAATAAGTTCGACGGAACTGACCGTCCCTAAAGAAAATTTCGCAATTCTGATTGCAGAACTTTACCGGCTTTTGTGCCTCCTTTTTCCATGGAAAATCACATCTGATCCTGTTGTGGCTGAAGTTTCTGTGGAAAGGTTTTCTTTTCCGATGGGCGATTTTTACGGGCTCAAGAAAGGAGATGAGATTACAGTTCGTTATGCTCAAGCTCGTGAAGGTCTCACCGAATCCTTCGCGATCATTCAAAAAGTCTCTGTATTGACGAATGGTTCCAATATTTCCACAACAATTGAAGCAAAAGATTTAGCTAAATCTGTAAAAACCGGTGATACAATCCTCAGAAAACCTCCGCAACGGAATCGTTTTTCGTTTACTCTGGCTGCAACGGCAGTTGCTGGCGGTACGATGCCGCTTCAGGCCCGCGATGGAGAGAGTTTGTGGAGAGGTTTCGGAGTCTGGCCAGCCGGCTTAATCTTCAATGGCGAATACGAACGACTTCTTCCCTATCAACTCGTATCAACAACAGTTTTCGGCATTAACGTCGACGGCATGCTTGGGACGTTTGTGTTTACGGGAATTGGCTACAGGGTTATCTACCGCAGTTGGGAATTTGTGCCCTATCTTAGGCTGGGAGTTATGTATAATCCTTTGGTTCTTGACGGTGTAACAGCTGATACACCTTCTATGCAAGGTGCAGGGTTTCGGTTTGGATTGAATTTCGGCATGAGCTTTATGAAGCGACTAGGAAGTAATTTGTTTCTTGGTTTTGATCTAGGAGCGCAATGGTATCCTTTGTCTTATGGTGCGATGTTGGTTTCCTCACAAAGTATCAAACCTCAATGGAAAAACAGCTCAGGCTGGTCTAACAAGCTTGGTTTGCCATCTATTTATCCGTATTTGGGCTTGAAATTCGGCTGGATGTTCTGATTTCTTGTGAAAATATTGCTTTTTCTTGCAAATTCTTGATCTTTCCTTTATAATATTTTACTTACGTGTGTAAGAATTTTCAAAAAGGGGCAGTATATGTCACAGCAACGTGAATCATGGGCATCGTCAATAGGTGTCATCTTAGCTGTTGCGGGTTCTGCCGTAGGGTTGGGTAACTTCTTGCGGTTTCCTGGACAGCTTGCACAAAATGGTGGGGGAGCATTTCTCATTCCTTATTTTATTGCTCTACTTGTTATTGGTATTCCTATTTCATGGCTCGAATGGACCATGGGTCGTTACGGTGGTGCTCACGGCCACGGTACGTCCCCGGGTGTTTTCAACATCCTTTTCCGCAAACCTTGGGCTAAATATCTAAGTTCTGTCAGTTTGCTAGCTATCATGTTTATTTCGTTTTATTATTTTTATTTAGAATCTATCCTTTTAGGGTATGCATGGTTTTCGATTACTGGAGATCTTGTAACACTGGCAAAAGGCGGCCAATCTGGTCAGTTTTTCAGTGATTACCTCAATTTTAACATCCGTATTTTGGGTTTTCCAGCAGCTCTGATTTTCTTTGTTATTACAATTGCGCTTAATGCAGGTGTTATTGCGATGGGAGTTTGTAAAGGCATCGAACGGCTTGCAAAAATCCTGATGCCTCTGCTTTTGATTCTTGGAATTATTCTGTTAATTCGTGCCTTGACTCTTCCCGGAATGGAACAAGGGATTGCTTTTATGTGGAATCCTGATTTTTCAAAGCTTGCTGATCCTCAAGTCTGGCTTGCTGCTTCTGGTCAAATTTTCTTTACGCTCAGTATAGGAATGGGATGCCTTATTAATTATGCATCTTATTTGAAACGCGATAAAGACATTGCTTTGTCATCGCTTGCAGCTAATGCAACTAACGAATTTGCTGAAGTTATTTTGGGAGGGATGATTATTATCCCAATGGCTGCATCTGTTCTTGGTGCTTCGGCTCTTAGCGATATCGCCAAAAGCGGTACATTTCATCTTAGTCTTATAACTATGCCTGCAATGCTTACGCAGCTTCCGTTTGCGCAACTTTTTTCTATTGTCTGGTTTTTTCTATTGTTTTTTGCTGGAATTACGTCTAGCTTGTCGATGTATCAACCTTTGATGAGCTTCTGCACGGAAGAACTTAAGTGGAAATCTTCTCATACTTTGATAGGATTAGGATTAATGTCGCTTGTGATGGGTACTTATGTGGCGTTGGATTCCAGTCTCAGTACGCTGGATGAACTTGATTTTTGGGGCGGAAATTTGTTTTTACTTCTGTTTGGGGCAATTGAGTCTGTGATGTATGCTACGCACATTGATTACAAAAAGGGCTGGCTCGAACTTCACAAAGGTGCGCATATTAAAATTCCCGTTGCATACTGTTTTGTGCTTAAGTATGTGACGCCGGTATTTTTATGTGTTATTTTAATTGCATGGGTTATTTCCAACGGACCCAAATATTTCCTCATGACTAATTATTCTCTTGAAGCACGTCCTTCCATTTTTATTACACGAGTTATTCTTTTAACTATTGCGGTAGCTGTGAATTTTCTTATTGCTTACGCTTGGAGAAAGCATAATCATGATGAAAAATTGTTGATAAAAGTGGAGGATTCCCTACATGATTAAAACAACAATATTAGGATTGATTTTTTTATTGCCCAATTTTATTTTTTCTCAGGATACTGATAAACAATATGTATTAACTCCTGGTGGCTTGTTTTTTATGATTTTCTCGTGGGCAGCGATTATCATTTGGAACATTATTTGTTTTAAAAAAATTCTTGAGAATAAAAAATAGTTTTTGTCCCTCTCTTGTTATGGAGAGGGATTTTTTATTTTGACATTTTGTTCTTTTTCGCATAAAATATAAAAATGAAAATACTTTTTGGGATAATGATTTTCTTTTCGGTTTCTATGTATGCTCAAGATATTTCTACAAATGCTTCTACTTTGGAGCCATCTAATGAATCAAATACAGGATTCTTAGATGCATTTTACGAAGGTGAAGATGCTGTTCTTGAAGAACAAAAAAATGAAAATACGGCTTTGATATTATTTAGGATTGTTTTTATTACGGTTGTTCTTGGATTTGTGACATGGCTTATTATTCGATTTTTCTTTAAAGACAGCCAACCTACGATATCGCGTATGAATAATTCCATAGAAGTTCTAGCTACGATTCCTGCGGGTCTTGGCAATTATTTTGTTATTGCAAAACTTTATCAGTCTTATTATTTTTTATCGTTGGGAACAGACGGGCTGCGTATGCTGGATAAAATTTCCGATCGCGAAACAATTGATTTTATTGAGCTGAATCGCGAAAATACACTAGCTCATGATACGAAATTTGTTGATCTTCTTGAAAAAATGCCGGACGGTGTTCCCAAAAAAGCATTAGAATTTCTGCGTGAAAAAATAGATAAGCTTCGAAAAATGTAATATAAAAGTATGAAAAAAACAGTATTTGTAGGGATGAGTGGCGGTATTGATAGCTCGGCAACTGTCAAATTACTTGTAGATCAAGGTTATCAAGTTATTGGGTTGACTTTTGTTGGTCTTGGCGAAACTGGATCACGTAAGTGCTGTTCTGTTGATGAGATACAGTCAGCTAAAAATGTCTGTGCTGCATTAGAAATTGAACATAAAATCTTGGACCTTAAGGAATTGTTCAAAGCCAAGGTTCGAAATCCTTTTGTACAAAGTTATATTAATGGTGAAACCCCCAATCCGTGTATGCTGTGCAATCGGCATATTAAATTCGGAGCACTTGTTGAATATGCATTGGGTGAAGGTGCTGATTTTGTTGCTATGGGGCATTACTGCGGCATTGACAATGTGGATGGCGAATATTTGTTTCGTACAGGCCGTGATGTAGAAAAAGATCAAAGTTATTTTTTAGCAATGATACAGCCTGATGTGTTGGAATTTTTGAAATTTCCACTAGCTGATATGAAAAAATCTGAAGTACGTCAGATTGTAGCACAAGCAGGCATCCCGATAAGAAGCGATAAACAAGAAAGTCAAGATATTTGTTTTGTGCCTGATAACTATCGAGATTATCTGCGCACTGAAGGTGTTGATACTAATGAAGGTACGATGTTGATTAATGAAAAACCTGTAGCACGACATGATGGAGTAGCATTTTATTCATTGGGTCAGAGGCGTGGATTAGGTGTTTCTGTGGGAAAAAAAATATTTATCCGTTCCATTGATGCCAAAAAAAATATTATTGTTTTGGGTGAAAAGCCTTCTAGTAGGGAATTTACTGTCTCTGGTATGAATATTTTTTCTCGTAAATTCAAAGATGGTCCGTGGCTGATTCAAACAAGATACCGCTCTACAAGGGTTCCAGGAGTTGTGAATCGTATCTCTGACGACGAATGGAAAGTTTTCTTAGATACGCCGCAAGAGATTGTTTCACCAGGCCAATATGCGGTGTTTTATCGTGATGATCATGTTTATGCAGGTGGAAAAATCAAAAAAGTTGTTTTGGCAGAAGAAAATGGCTGTTAGGGAAATTGTTACTTATGGGCATCCAGTTTTACGTGAACCTGCTCAAGAAGTGCTCAAAATTGATAATGAAATTCTTGATGTGGTGCAGGATTTAAAGGATACGTTGGCTAGCGTACAAGGTCTTGGTTTGGCAGCACCTCAAATTGGAGTTAACAAGCAGATCTTTATTGCTGATCTTTCAATTCTAAATGACCGAAAACATTTAACTCATAAAGTAGTTTTTATCAATCCAAAAATTATTTCTGTGTCCAAACAGACAGATACTGATAATGAAGGATGTTTATCGTTTCCTGGAGTTAGGGGTGATGTATGCAGGCCTTTCAAAGTAAAAATGCGTGGATTAATCCCTTCCGGAGCCGAACGGATAATAGATGCTAAGGGATTATTTGCGCGTTGTTTGCAGCATGAATATGACCATTTACATGGCAAGCTTTTTATTGATTATTTTCTGGAACGAGATAGGATCGAAAATGAAATGTTAATCCGATCATACCTTGAAACTAATAAAAAACAACTTCCTAACATTTTGGAGTAGTAATGAAAATAATTTTTTGGGGCAACAGTCACTTTTCATTGAAACCATTTCAGATACTGATCGAACAATTTTCTATTAAAGCGTTAGTTACTGCACCGAATACATTTGTAGGTCGGGGACTCAAACAATTGCGCTTGAATCCTGTGAAAGAGTTGGCTTTGAAATATGATATTCCTGTGCTACAACCCCAGAAATTGAAAAATAATTTGGAGTTTCAGAAACAGCTCCTTGATTTTAATCCAGATTTTCATGTTATTGTTTCTTACGGTCGTTTGATTCCGGTTGAGCTGCTTGAATTGGTAGATTATAAATTTATTAATCTGCATGCATCATTGCTTCCTGAACTGCGTGGCCCTTCGCCTATTCAATATGCTTTGTGGCAAGGGAGTGCTTTCACGGGCAACACTGTGCAGTTTCTTGCGGAAGGGATGGATGAAGGTGATATTATTGCTCAAAGCAGAGTGGCAATTCTACCTCAGGATAATTATGAGATCCTAGAAGAAAAACTAGCAAAAGATGGTGCTGAATTATTATCAAAAGTGTTAAGGGATATCAACAAAAAGAGTTACAATCGTACACCTCAAGATCATCAATCCTCGACTTATACAAAGCTCATTCATAAAGAAGACGGAGCTGTATATTTTTCTATGAGTGCTGATGATATTTATAATGCTTTTCGAGCGTTTCATCAGAAGCCAGGAATTTATCTGCCTCTTGAAATGGGCAATGTGAAAATACTTGATTGTGAGCCTGTTATATGGCCGCAAGAAGAACAAGGAAAAATTTTGTCTATAGGGAGACGGGGAGTACTCGTAGCGACATATGAAAATGCTATTTTACTCAAGATTCTCCAAGCTCCTGCAAAAAAATCTGTTTCTGGGTTTGATTTTGCAAATGGATTGCGATTAAAGGAAAGAATGTTTTTAAAATGAAAGGGTATACTATGAAATTTAATGAGGTTAAAAATTTTATTGGACAATTTTTTTCTCAGGTTAAAGACTTTATCAAAAAATGGACAAAATTTCAAACATGGCAAGATTCTATGCTGCCCGAAAATCCTGTAGAGCATCAGCGATTGGTACGATTTTTGTTTTTTATTGTTGGTGTTACAGCTGCATTAATGGTGCTTATTTTATTGTTATCCCTTTTAGTTTTAAATATCAGTGTGCCAAGAGTACGGGTGCCAACCATGATGCGTATGGATATGATTGATGCAGTAAGGCTCGCACAAGCCCAAAAACTTGTTCCTACTTTTGAAATGCGTTTTACTGAAGCAGATGATCGGTTTCAAGTAATTAAACAGTATCCTGCTCATGGAGTTTCTGTGCGTGAGGGCCGCAAAGTGACATTAGTGGTCAGCATGGGTAAAGACCTTTATGTTGTGCCAGATGTCAGCAGTATGCAGAAAAATCAAGCAATTGAAATTCTTGAAGCAGAACGGATTCCATATGAAATAGTGATAGTACCAGCATCTGAGCATAATACTAATATGGTGATTGCTCAAAGTGCGCAGCCACGAACAAAATTGCCACGTTCCGAAGCTTTAACTCTCACCGTGACTGATGAAGTTAAAGAAGGTCAGTATCTTTTGGATGATTTTATCCGGCAGCCTATCGAATATGTAGTGTCACGTTTATATTATAACGGTATTATTCCTATTGTGGTGAGTACGAATGTTCCATCGTTGAGTGATAATGGACTGGTTCTTGAACAAAATGCTGAAGCAGGAACTATTCTTGCTAAGAACAGTAGCGTAATTCTTAATGTTGGGCTTTTTGCAAACGACCAAGGTGAATATGAAAAATTACGTTGGTATGTATTCCGTTACCGATTTCCGAGAGTTGGGCGTCCTGAGTCAAGCACTGATGAACCTCAAGATATCCCTCAAACAGCAGCTAAATTCTATAAAATTGTTGTAGAAGATGAATTAGGGCGGCCTAATATCATTTACGAAAGAGCTGGGGTTGAAGGCACAGTGCTTATTAAAGTGTTCAAAGCATATGGTAATGCTAAAGTTTATATTTATGCCAATAACGAAATTATAGGAAGCCGTGATTATGGAGCAAATTAATATTTTACCGTCTATTTTTGCTGCAAATTTTGCTGATATTCCTTCTGCGCTCGAGCTTATTCGTAATTCTAGTATTACGATGATTCATTATGATGTCATGGATAATCATTTTGTTCCCAATATTTCTTTTGGTGAACAATTTGTAAAGCAGGTAATGTCAGCGGTTCCTGAAATTCAAGCTGATATCCACTTGATGATTGATTTGCCTGGCCATTATGAAAAATTTCTTGCACTTAAGCCTCGGGTGCTCACCATACATGCCGAAGCTTCAGAAAATATTATACCATATCTTCGTGGAGTTAGATCTGAGGGGATATTAGCGGGAGTTTCTTTAAAACCAGATACACCTATTGACATATTAAAAGATTTAGCAGGGGAATTTGATTTGTTTCTTGTGATGAGTGTAGAACCTGGGTTCTCATTCCAAAAGTTCATTCCCAGATCGCTTCAAAAAATCCAACAAGCACGTTCATTTTTTGGAGAGAATCTCATTATTGAGGCGGATGGAGGCATTAATCGTCAAAATATGCATATTCTTAAAGAGGCAGGACTTAATTGGTTTGTTATGGGAGGAGGTTTTTTTAATGATCCGTCTCCTGATACTTTACTCTTTAGCCTCAATAATGACTCTTGTTCTAAAGAATAGAGATTATATGATAATAATCTTTTTAAGATTTTAGTATAAATTCGAAATACGAGTAAAAAAATCTTTGAAATAGAATAAAAGCTAATATTGTAAAAGTAGTACATATCAAGCAAGAATTGGTGATTTTCCTTCCTTCTTTAGATAATTGCTTTCATTATTCTATAAATGAAAATTATTTTTAAAATATATTGACAATATTACATTTATTTATTACAATAAGTTTCTTTTTGGGTGTTTAGCTCAGTTGGTCCAGAGCATCTGCCTTACAAGCAGAGGGTCGTAGGTTCGATTCCTACAACGCCCAATCCAAGAATATTGGTAAGTTATTGTTTTTCAATGGCTTACCTTTTTCATTATTTGTTTGTGTATAAATTTTGACTTTGTGCTCATCGATAATGCATGGCATGGAGCCATTTAGAATTCTAGCTTGTGTATATTATGAATGGAGTGAATATTTTCGTCGTGTTCCAGGATGCCAAGATTAAGAAATGCGGTGCAAGAAAAAAATATCTGTTCAGTCTGGAAAACAAATAGAACAGCTATTTCCCTCTAATGTTTTCCCACTGAAAAAAATCAAGTGACCTGGAGACTATCCCATTTCAAAGATGCCTGTAGGAAATTCAATCCATTCCTGCGAGCTACTGAAAAAAGAATAGTATTTGGTTTGGTGCTTAATGATATAAAGTCTAATGTAATGCTCTAAATCCTCATAAAGAGAATAATTCCTACTGTATTTGGAAGATGTATATAATGTTTTCGTTATTGTTTCTGGTGATTAATGCCGAGAGCTTTTCTGAATTCTGCTTGTGTGTTCGCAAGAGATTTCTTTGATTTTATAATGAGATATCAGGGAATAGTACGCATTCTGTTACTTTCTCATAATCTAAAATAGCTACCATAGGCTCTTTTCTGGAGATGGAGTTTTCAATAGGATAAGGCGGTTAGCAATGTCTGTTAATTAAGTGGTGTAATGTTGATATATCAAAAAATCTAATATAGCATTCTTATAACTTTTTTATGACCATTATTTCTACAGGATATGATAATTTTTTATTTTTTTGATTCCTGAATTTGATAGAGGCAATTTCATAATTATCTTTTGAGGTAGGTGAAATTAAATAATAATCTCTGTCTTTGTAGGGGGAGCTTATTATTTCAATGGAAGCGATAAGTTTATCTTGAGAATTATAAACTTCCATGGTGAGAAAATCATTTCGATATTTTTTTGAAGGACCACGGAATATAAGTTTTTTATTGGAGGGTTAAAAGATGGTGTTTCAATATTGGTGTCATATGAAAGCATTGCTGTTTTATAGTAGAGCATACTATGGTAAGGATGTCTGCTAACAATAGCAATATTTTTGGTTCTGAAAAAGGGAAATATTATCCATCCAAGCATAGTGATAGGTTGTATCCTGATACTTAGAGGCTTTTAAAGCGGATTGTCCTAAGCAAATAAATACTACATTTAAAACAATAGACTGAATTGGTGCCGTTTTTTGGCGGAGTTTGTTGGGATAAAGAAAAATAATAATGGAGTTAAATAAAAAAAGCTCAGTGAAAAAATAGGCATTAAAGCCCACCACCAAATTGGATGATAAGCCAATCCTCTAAGTACTGGTAATATAATGGCTAATAGTGCTCCTGTGAAAAAAACAAAAAGAAAAAAGAACGTCCTTTTGTTGCGGAAAAAGATAAAAATAATTAGTAGGTGGGATAAAAGGAAAAATATAAATAATCCTACAAATGATGGGAGAAGAACGCGATGGATTGATAGAAAATATTTTATAGCTGTAGTAAATAAATATTAAAGCGTAATTTTGAAAATAGGAAAACAAAATATGAGAATTAATATGAGGAACGATTTTATAGGTCATAGCTGGATAAAAACTGTAATAAAGAATCTGAATTATGTAGGCTGATAAAAACTTCCTAACAGAAAAAGTAATTTTTTATTACAATAAGCATATCGAAAAATAAAGTGAATAAAGGCAAAAGTAGAGCAAATTGGAATTTTGATAATATAATGATAACCCCCAGCAGAGATATGGAAAAGAATGTTTTTATCATTTTAGGGGCAGGAATAAAAATAATATTAGTGGTAGGGTTGCAAAGTAAATAACTGTTACGAAGCGTATAACGCTGTATATAGGAATGAGACTGATATATAAGCCTAAAAATGTACGGATATAGTCATTTGAAATTAATCTACGGTCTACTTTCAGAGAAAAATAGGACAAATTCCTAACATAAGCTGTATGTATAGATCCACTGTAAATTATTGTTATATATGATCTTATGACGAAAATTCGGGCAGCTATTGTTGTTATGAGCCTCTGGAAGAACGCAAAAGATCCTGCATCGGTTTCTGTGAGGCTGCGTATCCATGAATAGTCGATAGTGCCTTAAAAAAAAGATTAATGGCTTCATAAGATGGCATAGGAGTACGACCTTCATGCAGAACCGATATATAAGCTGCTGTTATATAGTGTAGTAAAAGAAAGAAATTGGAATTTTAAAATTTCGATATAAAAATTTTTGTAAACTACGCTTTCAACAAATGAAACTTTTTTGTTGCGGATAACAAAGAAAATTCCTGAAAAAATTTTTTCTATTTCGAGTGTCTGAAACACATCTTTCATATTTTTATTTTTCAATCTTTGAGGATATAATACTAATAAATATACTGCTTCATTAGGGTCTCCAGTATATAAAAGGATGAGATGTAATTTTTTATCTTCAGAAACATTCGCAAATTCTGCAAATAGCGGTTTGTCATTAATAACAGTTTTTCTTTGTAAAATTGTATAGTAACTAAATTTGTTTTTTAACTTCATTACGGTTTTATGCATAATGTTATTAAGTTCTTCCAAATTACTGCGAATATAGGTTATAATATTGGCTGTCGTCTCAAACCATATTGTTTCTCTGGGCATATATACTAAAAAATTGTTGATTATTTGCATAAGCACGGCAAACAATATTGAATCTCTCTCTCTCTCTCTCTCTCTCTCTCTCTCTCTCTCCTTGCTAAAAAAATTCCGAATAAAATAATATATACTCCAAACATAAAAAATTCTATGGATATCCTGGAGATTTGAATTTAATAACAAAGAAAATAGAAAAAGAAAAAACAAGATGAAAATAAATATAATTTGTTTTTGAGGGATAACGGAATGATAAATAAAATAATATCAGATGTAACATAAAATACAGAAAGATTAATGGCTGTTCCATTCACGATATTCCATATATTGATTTTGAAATAAATGTTGGAAAGAAGATGATCGGGCTGGATATGCAGCCAGTCCTTTTAAACCAGATGAAAATTTATAAAGAAGAGTAAAGTTTCCTAATAGGAATCCTGTGATAATTAATATGAAATAATAAAAATATTTTGAAAATATTTCCGTTGAAAAAAATAAATGAATATTTCTTGTAGAAATCCCGTTTTGATTAAACATAATTTGGCATGTTTTTTTGATCTAAAAAAACAAGTGAAGTAATTCTCAAAATTCTAAATAAAAAATAAGGTTTCCATGATAATGTAAATCCTAAAAAACAAAAGGATGAAATGGCAGCAAAATTTTGATTTTGTATGCTTCTGCGAAGAAAAAATATAGCAACAGCTAATGAAAATATCCCAAAAGGAAAATCATAATATAATTTTCCAAAGAAAAAATAACAAAATCTACCTGATATCAATAAACAAAATGCAAGAAAACGATGCAATTTTTCCGAAACTAAATCAACAACTGTATAAAGAATAATTCTAAATGCTGGTACTATCAATATAAAACATAGTATATGAATTATTCCGGCATATTTTAAATCAGATCGTGAAATGAAAACAAAAAGTTAGGAAAAACCATCATAAATATTAAGTGTTCTTTGATTGAAAGAATGATGTAGAAAATAATTATGAACATAAAATGAAAAAAAATATTTTTTTATTAAAAATAAAGCATAAAAAATCACGGCAATAATACTGCAGCATTTGCAAGTGAAAATTATTATTCATTTTGATTTCCTGAGATTCTTTTTTAATTTGTTAACATATTGCAGTGTACGTTTTATCAGTTTGATTCGGCCTTTCCAATTTCCACCACCTTTGGCTTCTCCACCGGTGCGCTTATGAAAAAATACGTCAATTGTTTTTATTGTTCCGATCCAGGACATTTGATACAGTATATAAAGATCTAACGAAAAATCATAAGGTGCTTGCGGGCGGATTTGATAATAGAATTCTTTGGAAAAGAGTTTAGGTTGGGCATTGATGTCGGAAAGGTGACATTTTAATTTGCAATTAACATATAATTGCATTCCTAATGTAAGTAAAACTTCCAACAATTTACGATTTTTGCGTTTTCCTTTGATCAATAGGTTAGGATATTGTGGCTTTAGCTTTTGGTAGAGCTCGTATGCTTTGAATACATCCGCTGGATCTGTTTGAAGATCTGCATGTGTCCAAGCTAATACTTCGCCTGAAGCCACATCCAATCCTGACAAAATACCAAAACCATAACCTTGATTTTGATCTAAGTGAATAATTTTTATTGGTATACTCCGGCTTAATTTTTTTAATAATGTAGCAGAGTTGTCTGTGGAACCATTGTTTACTAAAATAATTTCAAAGTCTGTCATTATATCATAAAGCGGCCGAATTTTTTCGAACAGCTCCGGTAAATTTTCACTTTCGTTATAACAGGGAATAACTATCGAAAGCATGATCAAACTTCTAAAAAATTCGGCTGTTCTTTCGTAAAAAAACGCTGCCAATAAAGATAAGTTTCGTAATCATCCGGAGTACCCCAGCAAATATAAAACTTCACAGGCATAAGAAGTACTTTTAAGCCCATGTTGATGGCATCATTAATGCATTCGTCTATATAAAACTCGTTATTAATCCGTCGATTTTGGTAAATCATTTCTTTTGCTGCTGCAGTAAAATATTTGCTTTTCTTAAAATAGAAAGCTCCAGTAATAGCCCAGTCATTTAATGGGGTTTTACTGATAGGTTTCTTCACAGATATCTGTGAAATAATGCCGTTTTCGTCGCAGATAATCCAGCCGTAAGCTTCAGGATTTTTCAGAACCGTAGGATTATCCTTGAAACCAAAAACTAAAATATCTGCTTCTTTTTTCAATTTTTCAAACAAATCTGCATCATAAATCATTCCGTTATCTGATGCTCCGATTAAAAGTTCTTCTTCTGGAACGATATTTATGCATCCTTCCAAGCAAGTACTTGCTTGTCCTTCTGTCACGCCCTCTATAGAAACAATTTTCCCGTATGAATCTAATGCTTTGTTGAGTCCGAACTGATTTATATGGTCTTTTTGACAGATAAATATAGTTTGATCGCTCTTAGGCAGAGCATCTGCAGCAGAAAGAACCATATAGCGCCCGTTAATAGGCAGTAAAGGTTTTGGTACTGTGTAGCCTTGCTCGGAAAAGCGCTTACCGGCTCCGGCCATAGGTATCAGTTTAACCATTATCTTCTCCTGAAAATATTTCCGCCCACCGCAAGTAATCTGCTAAATCTTCGGGTGTGTCCCACTGGCAAAAGTACGGTACATCATGGTACACACGAATATCTAGTTTGTCTCGGATCATTAAATTGTAAACAAGACTAACATAATACTCACCATTAAGGTTGATATTTTCGTTTATGAGTTGCTGAAAATATTTTTTGATATAGGCACCCTTTTTGAAATAGTACATTCCTGAAGATTGCGGCGTAAGACTTTTATTTTCAGTGAAGGAGAATTTTTCACGGATTTCCAGTATTTTATTGCCCTCGCAGAGGCATGAAGCGTAAACATTTTGAAGGGGTATAAGATGTGGATGAAATCCTTGATAACAGACAACGGATCCATCACAGTTAGTATCTGCGGTCCATTGGTAGAAAGACTGGCAATTCCAGACTTGAAAATAATCGCAATACGACACAATAGCAGGACTATTATCATCGATTTTGTGGAAAATTTGGGAAACAGCCCAAACAGGCCCTTTTTTTTCGCCTTCAATAGCAATAATTTCTGCATTCGGAGCAATCTTTTCTAGTGTTTCGCGCATTTCTTTGATCGTATTCAGGTGTGCGTCACGGCAGATAAAAATAAATTTATCTTTGGGGTCAAACATTCTAACAACCCATTCTATAATTGGTTTTCCGTGAATTTTAATCAATGGTTTAATGTCTTTGTAGCCTGCTGCCGCAAAACGACTTCCTAAACCAGACATAGGAATAATAATATTCATAGTTTCTCCATATTCTGTCTATATTTTTCTCGCGACATTGAAGTAATATAAAGTCCTATAGCTTTGTCTAAAAAGCAAAGTGAATCCTGAGGTATTGTTTGATACAAATACAAAACTAATGCTAAAATTTCTGCTGTATTTTGAGCGTTTTTGAGGGAATGGTTTTTGAATACAACAGTTGAACCTTGAAATTCAATGGCACCGGACAAAATTTTGTTATCGATGTAAACCGCTTGATCCGGAAATAATAAAGCTTGTTTGTTTAAGAAATATTCTATTCCTTGAACATAAACTTCCGCATTCCACTTTAAATCTTCATTCACAACAGGCTCGACAAATAAAGGAAGCTGAAATTTTTTTTGTAGATTTTCGTGAAGTTCCTGGTGAAGAGTGAGTACTTTGTTGATGCTTAAGGAAGCTGTTGCTATTCCGTGGTTTTCCAGGAGTGTTATACTGTTTTCCGAATGTGTTTTTTGTTGTATGGTTTTATTTAAGTTTTGTGTCAGCTGCAATCCAGGAACACACGCTTCAACCGTGAAAATATCTGCTTCCGCTAAAGGACTGATGTATGCTGTTAGTTCTTGTGTTTTTCCGGAGCACAAAAATACACATGAATATGCTGAATGAGTATGCAGGATAAATGTTTGTGGCAGCAGTGCATGCAATCCTATTTCTATGGATGCAAGCTCGTTACCTGTTGTACAGCGATCTGTTAATATGTTAAATTCTTCTTCTCCGCCTTGGAAATCTGTAAATCCTTTCCTCCATTCTGGTAAATCTATTATAGTCCATCCTTGATTAAAATTCATATCTTTCAACCGTGTACCTGATGCTTTGATATACAACATATTGCCGTATTTTACGGATGCATTGCCTCCTGCTCCTTGAACTGCATCAGTATTAGTATTTGCAGAGAGTTTGCATAGTGAGCTTATAGGTTCCATATGGATCCTCTCTCTCTCTCTCTCTCTCTCTCTCTCTCTCTCTTTTTTTTTTGATGGATTTCCAAGCAGTGTTTTTGTATAATGTAAAAAATAATATATAAAAGAATGAAATTTTCGTAAGTGTTTCCAAAAAAAGTAAAAGGATAAGGAAATTCTTCTATTTCGGGAATAAGAGTTTTCAAAATAGAATCAAATTCCGAAACAGGGATTTCTTGATCAAAGCGGATATCAATATTTTGTTTGAATTCGCTAATATCAACACGGATATCAACACCGTTTATCTCATTAAACATTTTTATTAAAGGTCCAATTTCTATATCTACCGAGCCTGTTAATTTAAGCATAGGTTGATTTTTTTGTAAATAGTAAGAAATAATAATATCAGCAAAATCTTTTTGTACAGAAATAAATTTTTCCTTATCTTTTTCGCGTTTTTTAATGGAACTTATTACTTTTTCTTCGGAATAGCCACGTTTTTTGGTGTCGCGTGAAATTTTCCATTGATGATAAAGCTCAGGATCAGGATCAATAAAAATTTTCAGATTATAATAGCGCCGCTCTTGAGGCATATACAATGAATGCAGTCCTTCATGGATGATGATATTTTTAGGTTGGATCTGTTCAATCACTTCAAAATTTCCGGTATCATGATTATAATGGTTTCTATTGATCTGCTGACCTTGTTTCAGGAGGATAAAATCTTTAATGTTTTGATGTAAATTTTGAGCTTGTGGATGGAGGTGTGTAAAAGTGTTCCATTCGTTATTTCCGCGTTCCTATTTGTGAAGGTCGTCTCCACAAAATAGTAAAGAGTTTTCTTCGCCAAAAAAATTCAAAAGTCCAACAGCTAATGTGGTTTTGCCGGTACCAGAATCGCCTGCAATTCCGATGAAGTACGGCTGGTATAAAAAATTTGTTGCCACGTAACGGTGCAGTATATTAATAAACAAGTTCCATAAGATCACGATTTGCAGAAAGAAAAACACCGTATATAAAAGGTGAGAATAAATTGTATCGCGATTGACAAAATATATTACAAGCAACGTGGAATTTAGGAAATATAAAAGCAAGAGTGACCGTTGGTATTTCGCCGAAATGTAGGCCAAAAGAGGGATAATCCAGTAAAACCATCCTGGTTGCGGAGTGAGAAAAAGCGTGATCAGCGAAAATGCAAAAACAATATAAATCATAAATAAATCTTTGGGCAGGCGTGAAAAATATAAGCATCCCAAACATAAAATACCATACAAAATAGGAATAATATATATGGTTGTTGATCCAATAGATAATTGAAAATGAAGAATATAATTTTGAACTTTATTAAAAAGCACGATCTGTTGAAACCCTGGCGAACTAAGAAAAATACCGTTAAAAATGAGATAAGGGATACAAGTTTCTAAAAGATATATAATTATTTTTTTCATTGGGAGTTTTTGCTTAGATAAATAGATTGCATAAAACGGCAGAATCATAAGAATATGCAGTTTCATACTAAGTGCTATTCCAAAGCTTAATGAACTAAATGTAAGATTTTTGTCCAGCCAGTAAAGCCCGAGCATCAGAAAGAATATAGGAATTAAATCCAATTGTCCATGCCAGTAATTGATGTAGATAACGAGCGGTGATAGCCAATAAATCAGGCAGAGAAAAACTTTTTGTTTGGGGATCATTTTGGTCAGCAAAACAAGGATAGCTATATCAAAAACCAGTAGTGATAATCCCAATCCTGCATATCCGGTGCCTCCTATCCAATGAAAAGGAAGATAGAGCAAAATAGCACCTAAAGCCATAGAAATTCCATAAGGAAAAATATCGATTCTTTCTAAAATTAAGAAATAATTGTAAGGATTTTGGAAAGGATAATTGATAAAACGTTGTAAAAAAGGAGCAAAAAGATTTACAATCATTTCTGGGGGAACGCAAAAAATCAAATATAAACGGATAATTAGTCCTAACGAGAATAGAAGTAAAAAAATTTACTATTAAATAGAGATGCTACTAGAATGTTTGACTCAAGAGACATTTATTGCCTCTTGCTTGCTAAAGCATGAATCATAGATACAAAAAAGTCAAATCTTTTACACATGAAGTTCATTGTATGGACTCCTAACAATTTCTAAAATTACAGGAATAGGTCTATAAAGTTATTCTCTGAAACACAGAGAAATTCATTAAATAAATACTTAAGATAATTTTATAGCTAATTTGTGTCATTTTAGCATAAATTATTTTCCCTGTCAAACTAATATTTTTATTTCATAATTCTCATGATTTTCAACTTAATGTGTTCTATTAAAATAGAATATTTGAATAATAAGGCTGATAGTTTATAAGTTATAAGAAATAATATTCAAATTATTATTTTTTTTTAATATCTTAACAAAAATTAAAAAAAGATAATATACTGGCAAAAATATTTTTTATTTATATTTTAACAGCATTTGTGATATACTGATAACTCTTTAGTAGGAAATTTATGCTCTCTTAAATACCTAAATATATAAGAAATATATAAGATTTCTTTATGTTTTTTAGTAAAATTACGAAAACATTTTATTGCTTATTACCTTATAGTTACTTACAAAAAGATTTACCCCTCTCCTATTCTATTTTTCTAATGCATTGTAAATATAAAATATATTCTGTTTTAAAAAATATTTTTCTAATTTACAGGTGTGTCTGTATGTGTAAGCTGAGTATCATAATACCTGTAATGCAACAGAAAAAATTTTTATCCCGTTGTCTAGAATCAGTTTTTAATCAAAATTTTGAAAATTATGAAATTATTATTAATGGTCATTCTCCCGGAAATTGTAAAAAGATTGTCTTAAAGTATCGTGATAATCGTATCTGTTACATTGAGTTTACTGAGAATTTAGGTCTGCATCAGGCGCGTGTTCAAGGGGCAACTGTAGCACGCAGTGAATATTTAATGCATTTGGATAGTGATGATGTTCTTCTTCATGATAGTGTTTTGAGCAGTCTTATGCTTTGAATGGGATTGATATTTTAGCATACCAGTTCCGGCTGGCTCACGAAAACGGTTCAACAGCATCTGTATATCTCAAGAATGATATTTTTGAAGAAAAACTTTTGCTAACCGTGATGATGCTTATTTTGAGCTTTTTTATGGTAGTCTTCCTGATAGTGTGGCCTTGAAAATAATAAAAAAACTTTATGGAATAAATGTGCGGACTTTTTTTGGATACGTATCTTGTCAACCAAGAGAATTTTTTTACAATCGTCCATCTTTTGCATTATGCTGAAAATATTCGTACTTTGCCCTTAGAGGGGTATGGCTACTGTTGCTGTTCTGATAGTTCTTCTAAAAATTTTTGTTTTTCTGAAGCCGAACAGCTCATAAAAATCATTATCTATTTTGGAACTGCTCATAATGGGGCTGCAGAGTTTTTCAAAACAAAAGGTTTCTATGAACGTTACAAAGATACTCTTTATCGATATGTCCCTCCTTTCTATAAAAATATTCTTCTTCAAGTGTCATCTTTGCCTTCGGATAAGTTTGTTCATTGTCTGCCTTACCTTCAAGAATCGTTTTCTTTTCACCAGCATCAACTGGAAATACAGCATAATATGTATCAAAAAACCTCTCTGTTGCCAGACTATTCCTTAAGTCTAATCATTCGTCTGGACAGTGCATTATATGATGATACGGATTTAAGAGAGTTAATTGAAAATTTTCCTGAATGTGAAGTTATTGTTGTCTGTGGCGGCGGTAAAAGTAAGCAGCTTGCTGGAAAAATAATATCTGCTACCAGAGTTTAGAACCTACTGCTGGAGAAACGTGGGCTCTTTTAATCGGTATCGCTGAAGCACTCGGGAGTTTTATTTGGTTTTCTGATGGATTAAAGCCTTTTAATCAAAGTCTTTTTGAGAAAGTACTACAATCTTCGTAAGATACTGTAGATTTATGGTATACATTATCATTACCTCAATCCCAACAGGATTTTTTTGTTATGTGCCTCAGTTGCAGAAAAATATATCTCCTTATTTTCAGCAAGCGATTGCTCGAGAAATATTTATTCCTCCTATGGAAAACTATCTTTTCATATCAAATAGCATTAGTTGCAGATCAATATGTGGCTTCTCCGGTATTACAGAAGAGTGGAGTTTGGTTGTTTTTTTGTTGGCATTGTGGCAGGTTAAAGAAATTCGTTCAGTCAAAAGTTTTCCTTATATTTTTGACGGTTATATGCAGGAAATTTTGCAGAAAAAACGTTTGTCTTCTCAGGATACTGATGATTTTTTGGAAGAAATTTCCGAAGTTTTAAGAAAATTGTCAGACTTTTTAAACACTCAAAGTTGTTTTAATATTTTTGTTCCTTTACTGAGTGTACATAACGTATATATATTCTCCAGAGAATTTGAGAGTATTGATGAAAAATTTTTATCAATATCTTTTGGATGAAGAAATAAAAAATCCAGAAAAAGCTTGGAAAGACTGTAAAATTTTATGTTATTTGCAGCTTAATCCTGAAAATATTTCCCAAGTCCTTTCTGGTGATCAGACAACAAAAGATGCTGTTTTTTATTAATTAATAGGGTTGGGAAAGCGATCCTTTCCTTGCGAAAATTTTATTATATCTGTTACGTAATGTCTCATGGTTTGGATCTGTTTTAATAGAGTTCTTAAAGGGTAAAATAAAGTCTATTGTTATTGCAGATAATGGTCCTTCGCTTGCAGAAATAAATTACCGTTGCTTGCTTAAAAATGTCGATACATGCCGTGTTAATCAGTTCTTTTTTGAAGAAAAATATTATTTAGATCGGGATGCGTCGCATATTGTCTGGGTGCGGTGGATTACATAGACATTTTATTTTATAGTCTTTATACGGCTGTACTCAATGGGAAATATAACTTAGGGGCTTGCTATTCTGGTTTGTATTCCTATCATCCACGTATGGCTTGTCATCCTAATTTCAAACCAGGATATAGTATTGTTCAGGAAAATCCTTTATTCCGTAACTTTTTATGTTACTATGAGCTGTGTTATAAAAAATGGCTGAATTCTGGGACTTTAGCGGTCTTTTTGGCAATCCAGCAAGGATATAAAAGAAATTTATATTTCTGGTACCGGCTTTTATCAAAATGGGCATAATTATGCTTTCAATTATTCTCTCAAACTGGTTTATCAGGAAGTAATTAAAAAAAATCCTCTCGAAAGTGTGGCTGGACCATCAAGGAAGAGGTGCTACTCAAGTAGTCCACAGCATCGACATGGAAAAGAAAGCTCTCCAATTAGTTTCTTCTTTAGAAGGTGTAAACTTATATTCTGTTTGTGATACTAGTTCTATCAATGAGATTACACCACTTATCCCTTTTCTTGATGAACGTTTCCCTGGAGCTTTAGAAAAATCAGTTCATGCTATTAAAGATTTTATCCTGCCACCGGGGTTATCAAAAAAATACTTTTCTCCAAAAAAAATTCTGAAAAAAACGAAAGTAAAGTTCAAAAATTGAAGCAGCTTTTTATAATCAAGGGAATGGCGGATGAATGGGAATATTTTCTAAAAATCAATTGCCGCAAACTGTTTATGATATTTTTAAGCCTTTGTAGATTTATGCTGAAATTTTGTTTCAAAGAGAAAAAGATATGAAAATTACTGTTATTGTCTCCGCACGGGCTGGTTATGAGGGGATTCTCAATAAAAATATCCGCGTTGTGAACGGCAAACCGTTGATTTAGTATGCTTTAAATACGGCACTTTCAAGCAAATTAATTTCTGATGTTATTGTCTTCACCGACAGCGAAGAAATTATGCTGATTGCTAAGCAGGTAGGTGCTAAAGTTCGTAAATGCAGTGATCTGTGATATTGCCTATTATATTCAAAGCGATTATATTGTCACAATGCAGCATACTTCTCTGACGCTTACAGCTGAAACTTTGGATAAAGCAATTCGTTATACGCTTGACGGTGACTGGGATACTTTTATTCCTGCTTACTCTGAGTGGCTTAACCGTCAGTATCTGCCTCCGTATTATGTCAAAACTAGTACTTTTGTAATCAGCAGAAAGGAAATTATTACAAAGAAAGGCCGCATCGGTAGCAAGGTATCGATTTTTGAAGTGCCTAAAAATGAAGCAGTTGATATTGATTCTTTCCAAGATTGGGCTGCTGACAAACGTATTTTGGCTTGTGATCTGTAACATTTTATGTCAACGAAAATAATAAACTAGGATTGGATCATATCTGTCGTGTTTTGGAGCTTGCGGATGAGTTTTATGCGACGCCTGATCTTTACTACAACAAACGAATATTGATTTGTTCAGTAATACCACTCATACATTGATCGTCCTGAAACAAAGAAGACTATCTTTTCTAAGCGGTACACAGAAAGGGATATCGTTATTTTATTAATGATATTCTTGATACTTCCTCGGAATATATCAAAAATCTGAAAAAAGCATCTGGTTCTAAAATTATCAATTTTGAAGATGATGGTGATGGTATCTATCATGCGGATCTGGTATTTAATTCCTTATACTGTGAAGAAATGGCACCTCATATCAAAGAGGGTGAAAAATATTACATTCCTGGCCGACTTTTTATGTTCTATGAGCCTGTGGCTGTTTGTGCTGAGGTTAAGAAAATTTTTATTGGCTTTGGCGGAGCTGATCAGCAAAATTATACAGATCGCCTTCTGAATATTGTATGCAAAGAAAAATATAATCATTATCAATTTACAGTAATGCTTGGCAGAGCAAAAGAAAATATTCCTGTGCTGCTGGAATATAATGAATTTTCTAATGTTTCGGTTTTTTATAATGTCAAAAATATGCCTGAAATAATGTCTGACTGTGATATTGCGTTCACTTCACGTGGGTGAACATGTTACGAGTTAGCTATGCTAGAAAATCCAACCATAGCCATGGCCCAAAATGAACGCGGAGAAAAACACAGGTTTGTTTCCCATGAAAATGGATTTAATTATTTGGGGCTGAATCCTCCAGATTCCGTGATGGAAAGTAATTTGGATTTGTATCTTAACTTAAGCCAGACGGATCGGCAGAGGATTCAAAATAAACCTCTTGCTCATGATTTTCGCAACGGACGTAGCTGCGTGATGAATTTAATTTACGGTTTGTAAGGAGGTAGTATGAAAAAAAACTTATCTCATTGCCGAAGTCGGTGTAAATTTTTATGATACAGCAAAAAGTATTAGGTATTTTGTCGGTGGAAGCTGCGAAACTTTATATAGAAAAAGGCAGCTCAATGTGGTACTGATGCGGTTAAATTTCAGTCGTATAAAGCTGATAAATTGGTTTCCAAAATTCTCCCCGCATACTAAGATCTTACAAAAGAACCAACTCCTACGCAGTATGCTTTTTTTCGTAAGCATTATGGACTCGAAAGAAATGATTTTATAAAGCTTTCAGCTTGCTGTAAGGAGCATAATATCGATTTTATATCTACTCCTTTTGATTTTGAGTTTGCAGATTATCTGGATGAAATCCAAAATGTTTATAAAATTTTATCTTCCGATTTAAGCAATGTTCCTTATTTCTGAGCAAGCTTTTAAAAATACCACTGCTGGTTGAGACATGACTTACTAGGGGGTGGTAAAATTCATCATATTGCTGAACCGCAAGCTTTAGGTACTGCTGGAACGGTAGGTATGTTGAGGGACATTGTTTTCGAACGTTTTATGGTATTTTATGGTGATCTGGTTATGGACTTCAATCTTAATTCTTTTATCCGTTTGGGTGAGCAATTTAATTCACTGGGAACGATTGTTGTGCGTCCAAACTACCATCCTTTTGATAGTGATCTTCTTGAAACAGATGCTGATAATAGAATCACTGGCTTGTATCCAAAAAATAATCTCTCTAAAGCTTAGAGACATAATCTCGTAAATGCAGCTATATTTTTCACCCAGTATATTCCAATACATTCCTGACACTTTCTCTGATTTCGGCAGTGATGTTTTTCCTGAAACCCTTAAAGCTGGTGAAATCCTTAAGGCTTATAATACTCCGAATACATTAAAGATATGGACACTCACGGCTTTTACAAACTACGGCAGATTTTTCTTCCATAAGGTTGCGCGTTTAAACCGTAAAAATGTCCGGCCAGCTGTTTTTCTCAACCGGGACGGTACTCTCAACAAAAATATAGATACGTTGCCTTCGGTGGATCATTTTTTCCTGCTCCCAGAAATGGCCCATGTACTGAAAAAATTAAATAAAAGCAAATTTCTTAGTGTTATTACGAACCAGCCTATGATTGCAAAGGGTTTTGTTTCTTTTAGTGAAATCCTTTTGATCCATAAAAAATGGAAACTCTTTTAGGCAGAGAGGGTGCTTTTATTGATAGAATTTATTCTTGCCGGCATCATCCCGAGAAAGGTTATTACGGCGAAGTTTCAGAACTTAAAATATCCCTCTTTTGTCGGAAACCCAATCCTGGAATGCTATTTCAAGCTTGTGACGAACTCAATATTAATCTTTCTTTATCATGGATGGTCGAAGATAGTGATATAGATATTCAAGCCGGTAGAGCTGCAAGTTGTAAAACAGTGTTTTTAGGTGAATCACATCCTTTAGCTACACAAAATGTAGCACAAGCTGTAGATTATATTTTTGAGAGATCCTAATGATCATTACTCGTACTCCTTTTCGTATTAGTTTTGCCGGCGGAGGCAGTGATCTTGCCGACTACTCCCTCAAGAATGGTGGTGCTGTTCTAAGTACTTCGATCGATAAATATGTTTATCTCAGCTTGCATCCTCATTTTATGAAGTATGGGTATCTTCTCAAGTATTCTCAGATAGAAAATACCGGCAGCCTTGAAGAAATCCGACATCCTATTGTTTGTGAAGTATTTAGAGTGTACAGTATTAAAGGGATTGACTTTAATTCCAGTTCTGATATCCTTGCTGGTACGGATCTGGTATCGAGTTCGGTGTCCACGGTGGGTCTGATCTATTTACGCAATGCCTATACTCAAAAGTATATGAGCAAATAATATGTTACGGAGCTTTCCTTCAGCTTGGAAATTGATATTCTCTGTATCCTATCGGAAAGCAAGACTAATATGCTTGCGTATGTGGCGACTTGAATTGTATAGAATTTCACAGGGACGAAACTGTGTCTTTAGAGCGTATTTATTTGAACGCCGAAAATTTCATAAGGTTACAGGATAATTTGATGATGTTTTTTCACCGGAGAAACCCCGGGCTGCGGGATCGGGTTTGGCTGAACAAAAATTTAATATGGTTCAAAGCGATAAAACTCAAAATCTTCATAAAATGGTTGGACTTGTTTCGGATTTGAAATTATGCTTGCTTAAAGGGAAAATTAATGCTTTGTGGGAGATTCCTTATATTGGGATGGCTTTACAAAAAATATCTTTCAGCGGATATTTCAAATCCTGCAATAGATGAATCTTATGAAGCTTCCAGAAACGCTGGTGCTGCAGGCGGTAAACTTCTAGGTGCGGGAGGAGAAGATTTCTTCTTTTCTTCGACATAGAAAAGAAGAAACAAAAATTCCACGATACTCTTTCCCATTTGAAGCAGTATTTTTTTCGTTTTGACTGTTTCGGAACAAGTATCATACACCATTCTAATTGAGGTAATGTTATGCATAAGATTATTAATAATTATTTCGACCGTTTGAAATTAACGCTTGATATGATGAACGACGAAGAAATTATAGTTTTTGCGGAGCTTCTGGAGAATGCGCGCAAAACGAAAAATACAGTTTTTGTTATGTGCAATGGAGGGTCAGCAGTAACAGCGAACCATTTTGTCTGCGACTTCAATAAAGGTACTGGCTTCGGTAAGCCTGAATGTTTCAGAGTTATCTGCCTTAATGACAGTATGTCTACTCTCAGTGTCTACTCTAACGATGTTGCATACAATGAAGTATTTGTGGAGCAGTTGAAAAATTTCCTTAAGCCCAGAAATTTGGTCGTTGGAATCTACTGCAGCGGCAATTCTGAAAATATTCTTAAAGCCGTGCAGTTTGCTAATCAAAATGATGCTGTAACAATTGTTTAGACAGGATTCAAAGGCAGCAAATTGAAAAATTTAGCACAATATTCCGTACATGTACCAGTTGATGATATACAGATATCTGAGGATATTCATATGATTTTGAATCATTTTTTCTTTGCCCGGTCAATAGGGGTGCTCATGCCTAAGATCCCCGTTATTTTGCTGACATATAATGCAGAAAAATATTTGCACGGAGCAATTGACAGCTTGCTCGCACAAACGTTCCGAGACTTTGAAATTCTTATTGTTGACAACAGTTCAAAAGACTGTACCTTGCAAATCTTAAAAACTTACAATAATCTGCGGGTAAAAATTTTTCAAGGCACTTAAAAAGGAATCAGCGCTGCTCTTAATATGGTGTTGGATCATACCCAGGGAATGTATGTTGAGCTTATGGATGCAGATGATATTTCATTACCCTAGCGTTTTGAAAAGCAAGTTGTGTTTATGGAGAAGCATCCAAGCATCAGGATATATGGAACCGGTAGAAACGTTTGAAGATAGCAAATCCAATGTTTGGAATTATTTTCCTGATGTTGCGGACACAAAAACAATATTGTTGTTTGGATGTGCGTTGGCTCATCCTACAGTGATGATTAGGCTTTCGATTTTTAAAGAGTTTAGCTTCCGTTATGACGAATCTTATTTCGGTTCCGAAGATTTCGAATTATGGAATAGAGCTATGGAGTTTACTGATGTCTGTTCTATTCCTGAAGTTTTAGTCAGATACCGTCTTCATAAAAGCACAAGCTTCTGTACTCCAGCTTGAAAACAATAGAAAAAGAACGGGATTAATAGTAATCCTAGGTATGAAAAATTATTTAGGTATCGATATCCCAGAAAAATATAGTTATATTTTTTATGCTTGTGTGACTTTCTGTACGTTTAATGAGCTATTGGAAATGACCAGAATTTTTTATCAAGCGTATTTAGTTTCTTTTAAGAATTCTGCTTTTAAAAAAGAAAAACTTATTCTTACTAATTTTTCTCATCTCTTGAATGATACGTCTTTTCGTAGTCTTAATATTTTTCAGTTATTTTCATTTTTTATTTATTGTCCTTTGCTACTGCCGTCTTTTTCTTGGAAAAATTATTTGAAAATACGTTCCACAGCTGATAAACTGACAGCTATTTTGTATTTTTGTCTTAAAAAGCTTTACTATACTTTGGGGTGTGGCAGCATGAACTTTTGATTTTTATTGTCTGATAGCTTAATAAATATCGATAAAATGCCGATACAATTAAAAGTTTACAGACAGGAGAAATATTTTATGGCTCAAGAAAGTATCGGTTCCAACGTCAACAAGGCTGTTGCTCGAATTGCTGCTTTGTGGAGTTTTTTCTTTTTGCTAAATACATCTGTGTTTGTTTATTATTTGATGCTCGAGAAAAAAGATAATTTTATCCGAGAACAGGTTAGTATATTGTCGGAAATTGATGCAGAGGCTACGTCAATTTTATATTTCAGCACACAGAACACCCAGAATGCAAAACCAAATTTTCCTCAAACGCTTTTGAATTCATGGATGGAAACCGTATCTCAAAATTATATCAAGTCTATGCCTAATTCCAAAGCTGAAGTTGTGCTGTTGGGTGCTTTAGGCGAAGAATTTTATAAAGAAGCCTTCAATGAAAAAAATTCTCCTGTTTTAATCCAAAAATATCAAAATCTCAGTGATCAAATTATCTTGCTCAAACGAATGGCTACATCAGCTATTGATTCGTCTTTTTCTGCAACTTTGTCTCGCGTGTTTTTGCCTATCAGTTCAGGTTTGTTTTTAATTTTTTTAGTTTTCAGCTTGTTTATCGGTTTTTCTCTACGTAAAAATTTAATCAGCGAAATTGCTGGCGTTCTTGACGATATGTGGAAAGAGCTTAAGCTGATGGACCAGCCTGCAGATTCTAATTCCCATATTAGTTCTATTTTTTATGAAAAGGCTCATGAGTTGAATAATTATATAGCTTCTTTGTCTACTCAAATCGGAGGTATTAAAAACACTTTACTGCAAAGCGTAGATCATGAGAAACCAACTATTACTCAAGATCTTGCTGGAGATACTGATACACGTGAAAAAATTATTTATATTCAAAAGTTATTATCTCGTTTATTCACACGTGCAGAGCGTTCTGTCTCTTTAGCCAAGGCTTCTGCAGATAATGGTTTTCAAGCTGGTATACTGGCGTTGAATATTTCGATCGAAGCGGCTCGGTCTGGTGAATCAGGCAGAGCGTTTTTATCTGTTTCCGACAGAGTTAAAGATTTTGCTGAAAAAAGTACAAATATCGGTGATGCTATTATGGAAGAATTAAAAGATGCGGATTTATCCATTAGAAAAGCTTATGCTGTTGGCAAAAATATTCTAGAAACTCTAACTGAATCTAATCCTATAACTCTTTCGGAAATAAAACCATTTCCTATAGAACCAGTCCTCTCCGAGTTACAATATTTGTCTGATAATGTTTCTAAACTTCGAAATCTATCAGCCACTTTTGAACATGATCATCTACAACCCATAACTCAAGATTTTTCCGAAGTCCGTGAATTGATTGTTTATAGTTTTGAACATCTTTATTATTTGTGTTACGGTGAAAATGTTCCTGAGAATGTTTATGCGTTTCATTCCTACGATGGGAAAGATTTTTAAAATTTTATTTCTCAAGGATAGCGGCAATCTTTTTAACAGCTTCTGTTAAAATTGCCGGCTCTTTTGTAAAACAAAATCTTACAAATCCTTCAATACCAAACATTGATCCTCCGTCTGAAAGTAAAACTCCAGCTTTCCGAAACACAATATCGCAAAATTCTGATGAAGTTTGCGGTACTTCCCCTCCAACTTCATTGCCCAAATAATATTTTATATTAGTAAAACAGCTCATACCTGCCACAGGCATCATCGTCCGAAATCCATGCTGTTCAGATAAAGCTTTCATCAAAGTATCACGCCGTTCCCTGTCGATCTCTACCAAAGTTTTTGTAAGCCACTGCTGGATAGGTTCCCAAGCTTCAATTACCGAATATTGTGTCAGAGTATTGACGCCGCCAATCGTACATCGCTGAATAAGTGCAATTTTTTCAATTAATGACTGGTGAGCCAGCATCCAACCAATCCGCATCCCTGGAATAGCAAGGCTTTTCGAAAAAGACCGCACAATAGCACAATTTTCGAGTTTGGGAATAAGTTCGGCAAGAGATGTAAATTTGCCTTCGAATACTTCAGCCGTAAAAATTTCGTCACTGACAATAAAAATATTTTTTTCCTGCGCCAGTTCGATAATCTGCATTAATATTTCTCTGTTCCAAACAGCTCCAGTCGGATTGTGAGGGTTGTTGATGATAATCATTTTTGTCCGCGAATTTATATTCTGTTTCAGCACTTCAATGTCCGGTAAAAAAGAATCTTCTTCGTCTAGTTTAATAATTTTTGGTACTGCTCCCATTAACTGTGTTTCTCCAACATAGCCGACCCAATATGGAGCAAAAATGATAACTTCATCGTTTGGGTTTAGAATAGCCTGCATTGTTGACATAACAGCTCCCCGAGCCCCCGAAGTAATAGCAATGTTTTCACCAGTTACAGGGATTTTTTTCTGTTTATACTCATCCGCCAGCAACGCACATAATTCTGGTATTCCTTTCGTCGGATGATAGCGGAAAATTTCTATATTTCGCGGATTCCTCTCTATTGCTTCTAATAACTGATAGGGAGGAGATAAATCCGGCTCCATTATTGATAAATCAATTAGTTTAGAATCATCTTTGGCGAAATCTTTTCTTGCTTGAGGATGTGTCATGTTGATTTTGTTTGAAAACTGGGAAAAAATCATTGTTATTTCCTTTATTTTTATTTCATATTATTATATAATATTTAACATATATAGTCAATTTTAAAGCATTTTGAGGTTGTGGGGGATCCATGTTCTACGAATTTTTAGCTGAACATATTAATATTTTCCGTTATTTGACGTTTCGCGGTATCATGGCGGCAGTAACGGCTTTTTTATTAGCATTGACCATTGGGCGCCCTGCCATTAATTACCTTGCTGAAATGCGGTTTGGCCAGCAAGTCCGAGATGATGGTCCTTATGCTCATCTTGTTAAAACGGGAACTCCTACTATGGGTGGTATTTTTATGTGGGGATCTGTCCTGATTTCGGCACTGCTTTGGGCGGCATGGAATCCTTTTGTACTGATCGCATGTTTATCGCTTATTTTGTTTGGGGTAATTGGTTTCGTTGATGACTTTGCAAAAATTAAGTGCAGTAATACTAAAGGTTTGTCGTATTCTGGCAAGCTGTTTTGGCAAGGGATATCAGCTTTTGTGCTGCTGGTGTTGATTTATCACATGCGTTCTTATCATTCAACTGTTGATACCATCGATTTGACGTTGAGATCACAAGACGGATCGGTGCTTGCTGCTACAAATGTTTCTGTAAACCATGATTGGGAGTGGAACCTGCTTTTGCCTTCTTTCGAGAAAAAAAATCAGTTGTCCTTTTATGCTGGTATCTATAATGTCGAGCTCGGAGCTGTTTCTAACCTTGCTATTTTTTCGTTTCCCGCATGGTCCGGCAAAGGCGAAGATCAAGAAGTTTTTTCCGGCAGCGTGCTTTATGACAGCGGTAATGCTGTTAATATTTTCGTCGAGAGAAAAGAGTTCGTTTCAGGTACCACTCATAATCAGAAAACAAATATTTTTGTTCCCTACAAATCCCAGCTCTTTCAAGCCCAGTTTGTCCCTTATTATGCTAAAGTATTATGGTATATACCATTGCTATTGGCCTTTTTATTTTATGTCCTGATTATTGTCGGTACCTCTAATGCAGCTAATCTTACTGATGGTCTTGACGGTCTCGCTACTGGTATGGGGATTGCTCTTTTCCTGCCGTTCGGCGTATTTGCCTACCTTATGGGCAACTCTGTTTCTGCTCATTACCTTCTTTTACCTTATATTCAAGGTGCTGGCGAGCTCAGTGTGTTTGTGGCTGCTGTTTTGGGTGGGATGGCTGGATTTTTGTGGTACAATATTTATCCTGCCGATGTGTTTATGGGGGACACAGGTTCGTTGCCCATGGGAGCGTGTGCGGCAGTAGTTGCTATTATGCTTAAACAGGAGCTTCTCCTTCCAATTGCCGGGTTTATGTTTGTTTTGGAGACGCTCTCAGTGATGATACAAGTTATTTCTTACAAGTGCTGCAAAAAACGCGTCTTCAAAATGGCTCCCATTCACCATCATTTTGAGCTCTCTGGCTGGAAGGAAAATCAAGTAGTTGTACGGTTTTGGATTTTAGGGATATTTTTTGCTTTGCTGGCATTGGCTTCGCTAAAGATACGTTGATATGATCGTGGTGGTAAGGTATGTATTGTCAGTCAATGCACGTGTTGATGGTGCTTTGATCGGGGAAATAAATGCGGGGTTGTTGCTTTACACGGGGTTTAAAGGTCTGACACTCCATCAGAATGCCAGTATGCCACTGATAAAATTATAAAACTTCGGATTTTTGATTCTGATTTGGGAGAAATTTCTATCCGAGAGCATGGTAGAAGTCTCTTGTCTATAAGTCAGTTTATATTATCAGCATAGACAAAAAAGGAAATCGTCCGTCATTTGGGAAATCGATGCCTGCTGCCGAAGCTCGCAAGCTTTTTGACCGCTTTGGTGCTCTTCTTGAGGCTGAACTTCCTGGCAGAATTCAACTTGGGGCATTTGGTAAAGATATGAAAGTTTCCGCTATCGATAATGAACCATATGTTTTGATTTTAAATTATTAATAAGCAGTGAAAATGGGAGGCAGTATGAAAATTCGTCTCTGGGGAGTTAGGGGGTCATTACCCACTCCCGAAAAAGATAAAATGGAAGTCGGGGGACAAACAACTTGTATTGAAGCTCGCTTGGATGACGGTACTATTATGATTTTCGATGCCAGAACCGGTATTATTCCTCTGGGCAAGGCACTTCTGAAAGAATTTCACGGCAAAAAAATGCCTAAACTACATTTATTTTTGACACATACTCATTGGGATCATATTTATGGGTTTCCGTTTTTTCCTCCAGCATTTAGGGCTCAAACTGAAATTATTGTTTACGGACCCATTAAAACCAACCGAAGCCTTGAAGAATTGATTATTGCCGAAATGGATTTTGATTATTGCCCAGTGCGTTTTTCGCAGCTGCCAGCACGTATTACATTTATAGAACTAGAGGAACAACGCTTCGAGCTCAGTAAAGGTATTTTTCTTGAAGCAAAAGGGCATCTTCATCCCGGAGGTGCCTACAGCTACCGTGTAGAAGCTGATGGCAAGATTTTTGTGCTGAATACAGATACCGAACATTATCCATCGCAGCTGGATGAAAGGATTGTTCATATTTCTCGTAATGCTGACTTTATGATTCACGATGCCCAGTATACGGACCAAGAACTCGAACATCATATTGGCTGGGGACATTCATCGTGGTCGCAGAGCATTGAGGTGGCAAAACGAGCGAATGTCAAATATCTCGGTCTTACCCATCATGATCCTGAACGTACTGATGCTCAGATTTTTGCTATGGAAAAAGAAGCTCAAAAACATTTTAAAAATTTGTTTTTTTGCCGTGAAGGAATGCTTATTTCGCTTTGATGCCGAAAAAAGTTTCAGCATTCTGTCGAATCTGCCAGATTAAATCTGAAAGCTCTAACTTGTGCATTTCTGCAAATTTTTGGTATACTAAAGCAACATTAGCAGGAATATTGGGTTGTCCACGAAAAGGTTCGGGAGTCAGATAAGGACAGTCAGTTTCAAAGAAAATTCTATCTGGAGGACATAGCATAGCTGCTTCGCGGATTGTTGCTGCATTTTTGAATGTTAGATTTCCTGAGAAAGAAAGATAATGTCCATTTTCAAGCAGTTTTTCGGCTTCTCGAGGTCCATAGCTGAAACAATGAATTAATACTTTGATTTTTGGGAATTCTTTCAAAATTTCAAAACATTCTTCAAAAGTTTCACGGGAATGGATGATTAGTGGCAGATTGAGTTCCTCAGCAAGGATTAACTGTCCACGAAAAAGTGATTCTTGAGCTTCTCGAGAACCATATTTTTCATATTTGAAATCAATTCCTGCTTCTCCTAGCGCCACGTGTGGGAAAGAAAGCAGTATTTCTCGAAGCGTGTTCAGCCAGATTTTCTCATTGAAATCAGCTTGTGTTGTGTTATCCGGATAAATTCCTGTAGCATAATAGATGTTTTTCTGACCAGAAAAAAGAGACTGATTTTCTATGAAATCAAATGGACTAAGTGAAATTTGTATAACAAAATCTAAACTGTCAGGTAACAGTTCCGATAGATTGAAAGAAGTTTGTTTTAAAGTTAAATCCAAATGGGTGTGGCTGTCGATAAACATAATATTTCCTATATTTAATTATAGCATTATTTTTGCTAAAAAGCAAGTTTGCGGTAATTTGACTGTTTTCAGAAAATGATTCATACTTAAAAAGCTGGAAAATACCTTGACAAATAGACAAAAAGAGTATATGATTTGTATAATAGGTATATAAAATTATTTTATATCGTTAAGAGGAAGAAAGATGATTTTTAAAAAGAAAGAATCTTCTAATTATATTCTCTCTCAAGATCTTCGTTTTTTCGATGAGCAGCAAGTTCGTAAGAACCTTTGGCTGCGTATAAAACGTTTTTTTATTAGTATAAAGAAACAAATTCATGATATGGGTATAAGACGTCTCAGTATTATTGTAGTGCCGCATACTGGTAAATCTACATGGAACTTACAAATATCTAATTATATTATGTTTTTTTTGGGGATTGTTTTTACAGTTGTGATGCTTTCTACGATGTATGTTATTGCTAATCATCAGCAAAGTGCTCGTAATCAAGTCCGTTTAGTAGTTGAAAATAGTGCGCTTGAAAAAAAAATTGGTAACGTTTCTCAAACAGTTGATTCTCTTTCCGAATATTTTTCTCAATTTCGTTTAGAAGTTAATTCTATTATTAATTCTTCCAAAGATAATATCGATTCAATAAGCCTTAATGATCCTGAGTTGTCTGTTCAAAACACATCAGATACTCCACGTGAAATTGTTCAACTTCAAAGATTGCAAAAAGAATTAGATGTAACTAAAGAAAAAATATTTCGTGTCGGTAATTTTATGCAGGAATATGAACGACTTTTACGTGAAATTCCTTCAAAATATCCTGTAGCTACACGCGCTCGCATTACTTCACGTTTTGGTGTGCGTCGTAATCCTTTTGATGGACGCGGTTTTGAGGGTCATGAAGGTATGGATTTTGCAACACTTCCCGGTACTCCTATTTACGCGGCTGCTGATGGTGTTGTAACCAAGCGAGGTGTTTTTGGAGGATATGGGAATTTATTGGAAATAGAACATCGTTATGGATTTAAAACAAGATACGGCCATATGCAAGGTTTTGCGGCGCAGGTATATCAAGGAGTTCGTGTAAAACAAGGTCAAGTTATTGGCTATGTTGGGGCAACAGGTCGCGTTACAGGTTATCATCTTCATTATGAAGTATGGATTGGTAATAATCGTACTGATCCTGAACCATATGCAATGATGTTAAGGTAAAAATATGGAACGAAAACAACATAAATATACTCTAATAGGAGTATATTTATGTTGTTTTTTTGTTATTTGAGGTGTATATGGTAAATACTCATATAAACTTAGGAATTCAGGGATCGAATCTTATTGTTCAGGTAGTTGGCCGTGCGACAGCAGAATACTGTCCGGAATTAGATTCACATTTGACAGAATTTTTTCGTTGTAATAAAATAGAACGAGTATTTTTTGAATCTCATGAAGCATGTTATATGGATAGTTCGTTTATTGGGATTATTTTGTCAATTAAGAAAAAGTTCAGTCTAAAAGAAAATTCTGTATTTCTTTTGAATCCTGATAAAAAAATTACTGATATTTTTGAATTGATGGGATTGGAGACTTTTATTCCGTCGTTATTTTCTGAAGAATTGGATTGTTCCTCTTGCGGACATGAGATTAATAAAAAACTTGAAAATACAATATCAGATATTCGTCTTCTTTTGGAAGCTCATCGTACTATTATGGAGACCAGTGAAGAAAATCATAAACGGTTTGCTTTGGTAGAAAAAATGTGCTTACAAGAACTAGAAAAACGGCTGTCTCATTAAAAAAGAGGATTAATATGTCAAATGTTCATCCGACGGCGATTATTTCAAAAAATACGGTTTTAGGAGATAACGTCAAAATAGGTCCTTATGTTGTTATAGAAGGTGATGTAAGCATTGGAGATAATACTATTATTCATCCTCATGTTTATATCAAAGGTCCTTTATCTGTAGGGATTTCTAATGAGATTTTTTCTGGTTCATGTCTGGGAGCGGCTCCGCAAGATTTTTCTTATAATGGTTCGGACGGTAAAATAATAATCGGTGATCATAATATTATCCGTGAAGGTGTCACAATCCATGCTCCTGTTTGCTATGATAATGCTGATATTTCAAAAAATACAATAATTGGTGACCACTGTTTGCTTATGGTTAATGCGCATATAGCACATAATGTTGTTCTCAAAGGTCATGTTATTCTGGCAAACGGGGTGCTTCTTGCAGGATCCTGCGTTGTCTATGATTATGCCTTTATTTCTGGTAATGTTTTGGTGCACCAAGGCGTACGAATTGGTGCTAATGTTATGATTTCCGGAGGATCTCGTATCGGACGTGATATTCCTCCTTTTATGCTAGTATCGAGTTATTACGGATTGATTTCTGGTATTAATTCGGTTGGCTTGCGTAGAGCAGGCTTTTCGATCCAGGAACGTGAGACAGCGAAAAATATTTTTCGTATTTTTAAAGAATTTAATTCCTTAAATGGTGCACGTGATGCTATTGTTGCTCATTATCCTGATTGGCAAGATAATAGAATGGTTCGGATCACCTTGGAATTTTTAGCGCAGTCTAAGCGTGGTATTTCTGAGTTTGGTGAAGGACGTACAGCAAAAAATTCATTGGATTTTCATCAGTAAGGCTTATTATGGGTAAAATTTTTATTATTGCTGGCGAAGTTTCAGGGGATATGTTTGCCGCACAATTGATGTCTGATATTTCTCAAAAAAAACAAGTCCAGTTTGTAGGATATGGCGGACAGCACATGTTAAAACAAGGTTTGATGCCTCTTTATGAAGATAATACGTTGTTTTCTGCTGTCGGTATTTTGGAAGCTGGCCGTTTTCTTTTCAAACAGTGGAAAATGTTACGTAAGATTGTTCCCTATGTAAAAAAGCATCATATTAAGAATATTGTTCTTGTTGATCATGAAGTTTTTAATATTTTGGCTGCTAAGAAAATACGAAAGGCTTTAGGTTCTTCTGTGAAAATATTTTTCTTTATACCTCCTCGTGTGTCAATGTGGGGCAAAAAAACTGCTCCTGTGGTGGCTAGTTTATGTGATGCGCTTTTTTGTTATATGCATCCTGATGTAGCTATTTATAAGCAGTATACAGATAAGGCATTTTACTTTGGAAATCCTTTGTCTGCGAAATTAAAAAATTTTATTCCAAATAAGCAGTTCTATCAAAAACATAACTTAAATTCCCATATACAATATATAGCATTGATGCCAGGTTCACGTTTACAAGAGATTGATTCATTGTTGCCTGTTTTTTTAAGGACGGCGAAACGCTTTTATAATCAGCATACTGTTGAGTTTTTAATGGCTATTGCTCACCAGGGCCTAAGACAACGCATTGAAAAAGAGCTAAAAAAGCAAAATTTTAGACATGCCGTTCATATTTTAGATGATTCCAGCCTTGAAGTGATGGCGCATTGCAAATATGGTTTGGTTGGCGCTGGTACGATTACGCTTGAAACAGTGATGACAGGTATGTATCCTATTATTGCTTATAAAGTGAATCCTATTACGTTTTGGATGATTAGAAAATCCGAAGATCTTCCTGATTCAACATTAATTGGTTTGCCTAATGTTTTTTTACAGCAACGTATTTTCCCTGAATTGCTGCAGTTTGAAGTTAACGAAGAAAATCTTTGTCGAGAGCTTAATTTTATCCATAATATGCAGACTACGATGCGGGAATATGTTATGCTAGATGCTCAGGAAAGATTAAGTGATGCTTTAGGTAGTATCCATTCTATTGAGAAGGTTGCAGATTATATTATAGAGCATATGCAGGATACAATTAGTGGCTAGGATTCTTGCTATGGATGTTGGGACAAAGCGCATTGGTCTTGCAATGACCGACGATATGAGAATTATTGCATCTCCTTTTGAAGTTGTTCCCAATGATGAGAATTTTTGGAATTATCTCAAAAAAATCGTCCCCTTTTATCGTATTGATTGTTTTGTTTTAGGCAAGCCAGTTCATGATGGTGAAAATTCATTTTTGCCATTTGTAGTTTCATTTGGATGCCGGCTTGCGCAAGAATTTTCTTTTCCTATTTACTGGCAAGATGAAACATTATCTTCTAAAGAAACCCGGCTTCATTTGATTGCTTCTGGAAAAAGGGGTAAAAAATTGAAACAAAATATCGATCGGTATGCAGCTCAAGCCATATTAGCGAATTTTCTTGAAATGTACGGAAAAAATCGCGGAGAATTATTCCTGCCAGATAAGGAATTACTATGAGACGGTTTATGTTTTCGGACATTCCGGATGAACAATCCATTTTTCAGCCTTCTGTTGATCAGGTTCATCATATGATTAAAGTTCTAAGGTTGCGTCCAGGAGGTGTTTTTGAAGCTGCAGACGGTAGGGGCGGAATTGCAGAATTAGAGATGCTTGATACTTTTGGAAATCTGCGGGTCATTGCGAAATATCAAGGTAATGAGATTCCGTTATCTGTTTCAGCTTGTATTGCTGAACTTAAAAATGATGCTATGGAACAATCGATTAGCATGCTGGCTGAGATTGGTATTCAAAGGATTATCCCTTTTTATAGTGAGCGTTCGATACCAAAATTTAATTCAAAAGATAGGGTTAAAAAGCAACAAAGACGCCAAAAAATAGCTAATGAGGCTATTAAAAAAGTAGGAGGCTTATTTTCTTGTATTGTTGAAGAATCGCAAATGTTCGATTATTTTTTGCAGCAATTAATGCAATTTTCAACAAAAATAGTATTTTGGGAACATACTCATACTAGAATTTTAGGCTTTCCTGAGTCAAGTATATTTGAGCATACAGCATTTGTTATTGGCCCTGAAGGCGGTTTTTCGCCTAATGAAATTAAAAGTTTTTCTAATATAGAGTGTATATTCTCTTCTCTAGGAACACGGATTTTAAAAGCTCCTCAAGCAGCAGCGGCAGCAGCATATTTGGTGCGATATCTTTCGGAAAATATTATATCTCCTGAAGTAGGAAAGATTTAAATTCACTATTCTTATTGTTAAGTGTTGTATTTTTAGGGATTTCGTTGTCAAATTCTACTGTACGATTTCTAATATTTTGGTGAGATAAAACCAAAATATTATATTCCACATAATTGTAAATAATATTTATTCGATCAGCAGCATCTTTAGCTGCATAAAAATTCAATAAAGCTTCTTTCTCGAAGAAAAGTGCTCGTGCTTGATTGGCTTTTGCATAGTTCACATTGATAACACCTAAATTGTTTCGTGCTTTAGCATACTGTGTATAAATTTCTACATGTCTTTTATTGTTCAATTCAGGTACAAGAATGTTCTGCATCAAATTTTGGTAAGTATTGGCTGCTTTTTGAAATTCCACTTGCGACAAACGTGGATTATTGACCTGGTACAACACACTTCCTAATGCGTAACTCAAAGTAGGATTGCCAGGTTCTTCTTTATAAATATCGCTCCAAAGCGTTAGGGTATCTTGGAAATTTTTATTGTAATATTCCAGCCAGCCAAGGTTATAGTTAAGCAGAAAATCTTTTACTTTTACAGGCATAAGGGCTTTTGCTGTCCTGTAATGGAATAAAGCTGTATTTAACGACTGGGATGAATTTCCTGATTCTTTATCCCAATAAAAGTATAAATGACCTAAATTTATATGGGGCCGGTAGCTTAAGGGTTCTATAGACAATGCTTGATCAAATAAATTTTTAGCTTGTGTCAAACGGTCGGGAATTGACGGAGTTATAAGAACTGCTTCGCCTAACAAATTATAACTTTTTGCGTTCTTGACATTTAATTTGATTGAGTTAGTTAATAATTTTGTTGCTTTTGGAATATCTGAAGAGAGAATATTGTAACGCGCAAACTCATAATACGTATCGCTGAGAATGTTGGAAACTTTGTTTGGTGGGATATTGTAATGCTGCTGCAACGATTTTTGGAATGCAGGCATTTTTTGAATATTCCTATCGACAAATGGTATAACAAGTCGGAAAATCTTTTCAGCATCAGCTAGCTCTCGCCGGTCTATATAATATGCCAACAGTTTTGTGAGAACATCAAGGTTGAGAAATTTAGGATGTAGCTGTTCAACAATATTATAAATTTCTTTTACTTTTTGAATGTTATCAGTTTTTATGTAGATATCGATCATACGATAGTAAGGTGCAATATTTTTTAAGTTGTTGAGAATGAAATTTTTGTAAATATCTGCGGCTTGATAATATATTTCTGTTTGAATGGCTTGATCATTTCTGATAGCTTCGGCTTTTGCCATGTATAACCCACCATAATAATCCCAGACTTCGAAATTGTTAGGGTATATAGAACTCAACTTATTGAAAATATTGATAGCTGCTGAAAAATCAGGAGGTGTCAAATTTGTATAGAAATCAGCGGCTTGTTTGGCGGCGGCAATATTTTTGGGCTCGATGATGAGTGCATTTTTATATTTTATTTCGGCAAGCTGAATCATATTTTTGGCTGCATAGACTGATGCAAATTTTAAATTCCATTTAAGACTGGGTTTTCCTGCTGTCTGCTGGGCCTGATTAAACAAACTCTCGCCTTCCGTAAAACGAGTTTCTTGGACAGCTAACAAACCTTTTTTATATAAATTTTCAACGCGGACTGGTTGTGCTATAAATGTCCATGAAGCGATACCAAATGTAATAAAAATAACGGCAATAAGCACGATTTTTTTAACGGCTTTAGAAAAATCTTCTTTAAAGTGCTCGAATGATTCGACATCATCAGCAAAAAAAGTAGAACGGCTTGTTTCACTGATGCTGGAAAGAGGAATAGATTCGTTATCAAGCCTTTCAAGGTGTTTGTCAAGAAATTGCTTGATTTTTGTTTCTTCGGCATCTGTCAGTAGCAAGGAGACTAATTCATCGAAATATTCTTTATGAAATTGAGGTTCTAAAATGATATTTCTAAGTTCAAAGCGTAAATCTTTATCTTGAATGGTATTGATTTTTTCTCGGATTGAAAAGATGCGTTCTTCATCAAGTCTGATACTGGAAATATCTAATAATGAATTATCATCTTTCCATAAATCAAACCGTGCTTGATTTTCTTGGTTTTCAAAATCAAAGTTTTCATTTGTTTCTGGAATTTCTTCAGTAATTTCCGATTCTGTTTCATTGAAATCCGGTAATTCTGTATCAATATCTTGAAAATTATTGAGCTCACCAGAATCTTCTAAATCTGTGACAGTTTCTTCTTGCTGGTAGTCATTATAAAGTTCATCTGGTGATTCGATATCAAATTCATTGAAAGTGCTGGGAATTTCATCAAATTGAACCTCTTCATTAATATTTAAAGAAATATCATCAAAGTTATTTGCTAATGCATCTGATTCATCAAATAAAGAGATTGTTGTGTTATCTTCCTCTTTTTTAAGAAGTTCGGGAGTATTTTCTTGGCTTCCTTCAATAATGTCATTTTCATCCCAACCTTCTAAATCAAATTCATTTTCTATTTCTTCCGGAGATACAATCATATCATCTAAAGACATATTGGGACTATCATTTTCTATAGAAAAATCTTGAACAGGTTCATTATCTGTTTGTTCTTCTGTGTAAACAGGTTCATCTAATCCTGATAGAGAATCTAGAATACTTTGATCTAGGTCTAATTCTTCCGAGTTTTTGGTTTGTGGTTCAATAGCAGGTTCATCAGATTGTTCTATATCATTCTCGACAGCAAAAGATTCACGTAATGCGTAGCTGATATTCCCTGGCAATTCTGGAGCATTATTGATCTCTTGGGTTCTCTCGCTGGCGCTTTCTGAGTTGGAGTAAGCATCAAAAATTTTAGAAAAATCCATTACAAAATTATTTCTTCCTTCTATAAATTTTTCCGTATTTTATTTTCGGATTTTTTCTGTGTTTCTATATATTTCTAATGGCTTATTTAATTACGGAAAAAAGCCAATATATTGACTTTTTGGGCTCCAGCATTTTTGAGAAGGCGTGCTGCCTCATTAACAGTACTGCCGGTCGTGATGATATCGTCTATGAGTAAAACTTCATTGGGGATATTTTTTGTGTTCAGCTTTAGAAAGTCACGCCGGGATTTTCTTTCTTTTCCGGAAAGGTTTTTCTGTGCTATAGATGGATCGGTTTTTACGCTCCATTCTACAGCTTTAATGTTGAAGTGTTTTAAAATTTGCTTCACAGGATTGAATCCTAAATTCCAATACGTGGTGCGGCTGCAGGGAATAATAACAGCTTCACGTCCTTGATAAGGTGTTAAGAATTTTGCCAAAATCCTTACTAAATCATATTCAGCAGTACGGTATCCTTGAAACTTAAATGCATGAACCAGTTCTTTAATCACAAAATCTTTGTACCAAAAACATGATTCTAAAGAATCCCAATAAATTTGAAGATTTTTGCAGTTATAACATTTGGTACCTGATATCCCCTTAAAACTATGGCAAATAGAGCAGATATAAGGTGTATTCCTTACAGGTTTTAGATCGTTAGCACATGAGCCACATATATGAAAATAAGGAAAAGTCTGTTTCGAACCACAATTAAGGCAGGGATTTTTCAAAAAATAGTGAATTAGCTTTTTTATCATAATTATTTTTTTTAATATTTGTTTTTTTTATAGCATCAAATCGTAAAATATATTATAATTTATTTATTGTTTTCCATCTAAATTTGGAATTGAAATTTTAATAAAAGGGGATCTATGGCACCGGTATTAAAAATAACTGCACTATTGTTTCTACCGCTATGGGTTTATGCGGTGGATTTTGAAGATATAAAAAAACTTCCCGTTCAGCAGTATGAGCTGACCGATATTATTACCAAACTTTATCAAAAAAATGAACTTCCACTTCTCGATCGCTGGAAAGACTTAGCTCCAGCCTCATTTAAGCAAGTTGATTTTGTTAAGGCTTATGTGCTTGCGGGTGATAGAGCAATCCAGCGCAAACAGTTTGATGAGGCAATAGTCTATTATATTCGTGCTTATCAGCATATAGGCCGCCACCCTCAGAAAATTTATGCAGCTTATCAAGCAGCATTTTATCTCTATGCACAACAGAAACGCGCAGAGGCTCTGTTTTATATCAACAGGGCTGTGGAAGAATTAATTTATCTAAAAAATAAATCAGTGCTTAAAGATGATATTTTCATTCTCAAACGGCGTATTGTCTGGCGTTATTTTTCGAGAATGGATGCTCTTCCAGATAATGCTGTCAGTGCTATTGCCTTTGATGGGGATGATGTTTGGATTGGTTTGTGGTCAGGAGGGGTGGCGCGGTTTACGCGCAGCAGTTCAGAGTTGGAAATTTTTAACCCCAGAAACAGTGCTCTGCCATCATTTTATATTCGTGATATTCTTGTTCAAAAAGACAGAGTTTGGGCTGCTACGCAGTCTGGGCTTGCTTACTACGATAAAAAATCTTCTCAATGGATCAAAATACCACAATTTGCTGATACTAGGTTCAAGCGTTTTATTTTTGAAAACGGCAGCTTCTATGCAGCAACACTGTATCGAGGGGTATTCCGTAGCGCTGATGGCATAGCTTGGACTAATATTATTTCGTCGAAAAGCATCTCTGATCTTCTTAAAATCGATGACAAATTATTTGTTGCCAGTCCAGATCAAGGCATTTTCGTCTATCAAAATAATAAACTGACCCCTTTTTTGTCTAATGTGACTGCTCATACGTTTTTGCCCGGTGAGTCAAATAATGAATTTTGGATCGGTACTTATGGCCAGGGCTTGCTCCGGCTGGATAAAGATTCTGGAAAAATAATCAGGCAGTACGGTTATAAAGAATTAAATTCCGATTATATAGAAAGTCTTGCTTTTGTTGATGGTAATTTATGGATTGGCACTCTGGGAGCTGGTGCGACTGTTTTTGATGGGAAAAATTGGCATAGGTTGTCTCTTAAAGACGGTTTGCCTGATCTTAATGTTACTACAATTACTCGCGAGCGTTCGCATTTGTGGTTTGGAACGTTAGCAGGAGGCATTGGGATTTATCTTTTTCAAGAAGAAGCACCAATTCAAGGAGCATTCTATGATTAAACCTGATGCCATTCACGAGCAGCAGCTTCAAGAAGCTGTCGGACGCGCTGTACATTTAATTTCCAACGGTGATGTTTTTGCTCAAACAAGCTGTTCGCAGACTGTTGCGTTTGAGTATGATAAGCTTCAAACAGTAGATGATGTTTCTTCTTCGTCATTAGGATGTCGCGTTTTCGAAAATAGCCGTGTGGGCAATTCATTTATAAATGATCCAGTTTTAATAGAAAAAATGATCGGCAATGCTCGTGAATCGGCTTTATTTGGAGAAAAATTATCTGTTAAATTACCTTCTGCTTCGGCTTACCAATCTATTCCATGGCTTTTTTCGGAAAAAAACTGCTCCTATTCTAAGCAGGACCTCAAAGAAATTGCTTACCAACTAATGCTAGAAGTGAAAAAAATTGCCCCTCAAGCAAAAATTTCTACATCAGTTCACATTAGTTACAGCCGGTTTTTTTTGCAAAATACAGAGGGCTTTGAAGGTAGTTATGCAGAATCAGTACTTTACCTTACAGCTGGGCTTTTTGAAATAGCTCCTGATGGTTCTTTCTTAGAAATTTATGAAGGTGCTCCTTTTTATGATGAACCTTTTGATTTTATTCGGATTCTTGAGCTGCTCCAAAAACGTGTCGAACTTTCTCGCAGTACTTATCCCATAAAAAGCGGAGTATTTCCTATTATTATTGCACCATCAGCATTGGATTTGGTTTTTGATCCCTTGCTAATTGCCGCAAACGGCAAGACCTTTTATAAAGGTATGTCTTTTTTTGCCGATAAAATAGACGCATTTGTTGCATATGAAAAATTGACTTTAGTGGATGATCCTCTCTATAAATATGGATCTGCTACTCCTTTCGATGATGAAGGAACAGTCAGTAAGTCTCTTGATATTATCAAGGACGGCGTTTTTAAAAATTTCATTTACGACTGTGCAACTGCTCAAAAAATGAATACTCAAACAACAGGGCATGCAACCCGATCATTTGGATCTTTGCCTGCTCCGGGATTTACTAATCGCGTAATTGGAGCGGGTGATATGCCTCTTGAATCCTTGATTAATTCGATTGATTATGGTATCTTGTTGGCAGGAGCTTTGGGAGAAGGACAATCCAACGTCCTAGCAGGAGATTTTTCTGTGCTTGGCGAAAGTGCCTTTCTTATTCAAAATGGTGTTCTCAAGGGTCGCATCAAAGACACTATGATTTCGGGAAATTCTTTTGAATTATTAAATAACATAGGAGGATTGGGGGATACGCTATATCAGGAGGGATCACTGTTTGCACCTTATATGCTTTTTCATCAAGCGAATGTTTCTTCCAAATAAATTAAGGAGAATTATATGACAGGTCGTTCAAAATTAGAATCGATAAAACAAAGGCTTGACATTGAAAATCTAGACCTCGAGACTCGAAGAAAAATGTTTGAAGACTTCAAAAAAGCTGGAGGTCGGGTTGTTGATTTGGATTCTGAAGAAAAAACAAGCAAGTCAGCATCTTCTACTTCTTCGAAGCCTGTTATTTCTGAAGCACCTCGTAGAGCTAAATCATCTGCTAAAAAACCTGAACATTCAAAAAAATCGTCTGCTATGCTCCAGGGTGTTAAAACTCCTCTGCAAGTTGCAGAGACTGGACAAAAAAAACCTTCTTTGTTTACATTATGGGGATTTAAGCTCAATTGTGTTATATCTTGGATTTTTAATTTTTCCGCTACAGATTTTCGTCATCGATTTATCCGTTTGGTGTTAATTCGTTATAGAAATATACTTCTCAGTTTGAAATTTTTTTTAGATCCTGTTTTTTCTACCAATAATCTTCAGTCACTGGAATTTCGCGAGCAATTTTATCGAATGAACAGCCTTCAGGATTATGAATTTGCATACCGAATTTTTTCTCTTTACAATGATCAATTATTTGAGAGTCTTGAAAGAACTATCCGTAAAAGTGTTTTTACAGCAAAAGATGATCTTAAGCCGCTGTTTGCTGATTTATATCTCCTCAAGCCTCATGCAGCGCGTATTAAAGTAGCTTGTATGCTTGTATTACAAAGATTTACACGTTGCAGTCCAGAAGCTGCTGCTAAAAATTATTCTCAAGATAAAATAGATTGTTTTTTTGATTTCATATGGGATCAGTTTTATTGGGAAATGGATAATTTGATGAATTATTACTGTGCTGATGAAAGTATCGCCCGAAAAAAAGTTCTCACTCTTGATGAGTTTCTCAATATTAAAAATACAAAACAAATCGGCTCTTATGCTGAAGAATGGAAACAAATTCACATGCTTAAAGATATTGAGGATCAGGAAAAATCTCAAATGGATCTTTCCGAAGCAGATTCTTCTGAAGATTCCGATTTGTTTGCTAGAGTGGAATTTCCCAATGATACTGTCCGCGAAGGTGTCGATTTCCTTATTAAATCTGTTGATTTTAATTCTTATTATAAAAAGTTTAAAGAAAATAATGATTTGCGTTCGCTTTTTGAGCCCTCTGACAAGCTCTTGTATGCTTATGCGATTATTGATTTTTTTGATAGTGAATTTTCGTTTTTATGGAATTCTGTTCTAAATTTTTATATTTTGTCCGACGGTTCGATTGGTCGTTACGATCCTAAAAAAGAACTCGCCAATCTCAGTAACCGCCTTAACCAGTTTTATGAAATGGTGAATGATTATCTTCGCTTACTACGTGATCATAATGAACTTAGCCGTTCTCACACAGCTGCCCAACGTCTGCAATCGGAACAAAAAGAAAAAGAATTGGCGCGTGCTTCATACAATGTGCGTAATACACTTAGCAGGCTCATGCAGGAATATGATATTATTTTTTCACGTCTCATCAAGCTTCAAGAAAGTGGGGAAACCATTGTTGGTAGTTGGGATGAACCTATTGTTTTGAAAGTTAAAAATTCCAATAAAATAGTTAATGAGATGCTTGTTAAAGATGCTGTAGCTTTGGCTCAAGTGATCGTCCATACAATGAGCTGGATGCTTAATCGTTCGGATTTATCAGGGTTGGGTATCCGTTTGATCCAGCCGCAAATTATCCCTCAATATCTTTTAACAGAATAATGGTTCTGAAAGAATCGAATGTTCGATTAGATGGCTCTTATTATAATGCTAAGCATTATTTTTTAATAAGGAAGAGGGTTAACATGGTTAACAAACATATGATAAATATACAAAAAATTACAACAATCAATGTTGATCGAAAACATGTTTTATATTTGTACACGGATTTGGGGCATTTTTCGACTATTATCACAACTCAAGAACTGTGTGCATTGGAAAGAGCTTTGGAAGATAACGTAAAATCCTATGCTAGTAATATCATGCGCTATCATAATATTAGTTTGAAGCGTGTTTATATTTTTCTACGAGACAGTACAATCAAGTGTTTGGTTGAAACAGACGATGCTCAGATAAGCTGTGGTTTTATGGAAGCTTTGCTTTTGGGAATTGAATCAAATGCCGAGGTTCTTATTGATAAAACCATGCTGCAGAACGAATATGATCCTGATAATCTTGAGCATCAACAGTTAGTCAATGAAATTTTAGAAGAAGAGAAGGAGTTTTGGGTGGCACGTAAAATAGAAACATTGCTCAAAGAAATTGACACCGCTATCAAAGAAGAACGTTATGAAGAAGCGGCAGTTTTACGGGATCAAATCAACATGCTCAGCCAAAAATAAATTTATGGATATTAGTAGTCGAAAAAAAATGTTACGTTCTGAAATAGAGAAAAGTTTTAAACTTTTCTCTATTTCTATTTCTGAAAAATACGAGAAAAGCAAGCAATTATGCCTCCGTGGAGAACATCTTTTGCCTCAGAGTGGTGTATGTGCTTTTTATGCAGCGATAGATTTCGAGCCTGATTTGAGTCTGTTGGCTGAAAAAGCACTCCAGCTTCGTTTAAAGATACTATTTCCACGTATCTGTTGCAAAAGTATGCATTTTTGTACTGTATCAAATCTTCAGCAGTTGAAGCCTGGAACATTTGGTATTCTTGCACCAGAAACTCCTATTCATCATCAAAAAATTGATGTATTTTTTGTGCCGGGATTAGCGTTTGATGCTTCAGGAGGTAGATTGGGACGCGGCGGCGGTTATTATGACCGCTTTTTGAGCATATTTCCCCAAGCCTTTAAGGTAGGTGTGTGCTTTGAGCAGGCGATTTTACCAAAAATTCCTGTTGATAGGCATGATATTACAATGGATGCGATCCTTACAGAGAGCAGAATTATTTTTTGCAGCGATACAAAAAATCCGTCAAGTAGTGACGTGTAATTCCGCAGATTTCATCAAAAAGCGCTTCGTTCAACGGCCGACTAACAACTTTTAGCTGAGGTTCTTGGGAAAATAATTCGTATTTTTCTGTCAATTGATGAAAATTTCGATTGCTTGTCATTAATTGCAAGATATAACGATAATTTTTATAATCTGAAAATCCAGGGCTGGGATATTCAAATCCTAAATATTTTAATTTCCATTCCAAAAAATATAGGTGTGATATAGTTCCGTTTTTGCGATTTTTCACTATTATATGTGGGTGAGGTTGAAGTATCAAATTGATTTCTTCTGCTAGTTCTCGATGTACAGTGTGGTCTCTGCTGGGGTCGGATACTTCTATTTTGCCCATTGGCACTTCAAATGTTTTTTGTTTAATGATTGGTCGGTACTGTTCTACAAAAATGCCAATATGATGGTCAATTGTGACGAAGCAGGAAATAAAATCTTTGCGTTTAATAATCAAATAATCTTTGTAAGTTCCGTTGCTACGTTTATGTTGTAAAATCTGCACTTCGGGGAAGTGAATAATATCTTCTGCGGTGAATTTTCTTACCATAAGTCCTCCATTATGCGAAATTATAGCAAAAATTGCGATATTTAACAAATTATGATATATTTTTGTAAAAAAAGAGACGAATGATTGACATTCTTAAAAAAATAATTTATAATTTCTTGAGTATTTTGCCCACATAGCTCAGTAGGTAGAGCACTTCCATGGTAAGGAAGCGGTCATTGGTTCGATTCCGATTGTGGGCTTGTGTTGACAAAGGAGAAAATAATGGCTCAAATAATCACCCTCGAATGTGAAAGCTGTGCGGAACGCAATTATACCACCACAAAAACAAAAAAAATGACACAGCAACGTACGAAGTTGGAACTGAAAAAATACTGCCCGCGTGAGCGAAAGCATACTTTGCATAAAGAAGTGAAGTAAAAACTAGGGTAGTAGCTCCAATGGTAGAGCGTCGGTCTCCAAAACCGAGTGTTGGGGGTTCGAGTCCCTCCTGCCCTGAGAAACTATATGGATAAAGAATATGACAAAATTATTAGAATTTTTGAAGGGTTCGGTCGAAGAGCTTAAAAAAGCTTCTTGGCCCTCAAAAGATGAGGTAGTTCGTGCTTCCGTTGCTGTGCTTATTTTTGTTGCTGTTTTTTCAGCTTTACTTTTTGGCATAGATTGGATTGTGCGAATTCTGCTTCAAGGATTGATGCGATAATGGCAAGAGGATGGTTTGTGATCCAGGTGCAGACTGGATTTGAAAATAAAGTTTATTCAAGACTTTTAGAAAAGAAGAATGGTGGCAGTTTGCGTGATGTTCTTATTGATGTTAGAGTTCCTGAAGAAGAAATAGTTGTCGAAAAACGCAATAAAAAAGTTGTTCAAAAGCATAAATTGTATCCTGGTTATGTTCTTGTTGAACTTGATCTGCCTGAAGATGAAATGGCATGGAAGGCTGTATATGCTGATATTCGGAATATTGTGGGAGTGGGGATGTTTCTCACTGCAGGCGGCGGTAATCGTAAACCAGCTCCCTTAACTTTTGAAGAAGTGCGTGGTATTTTTGAAAAGACTGGTGATATTGCTTCTGGAAATTATGCTGAAACTGCTAAGATATGGGATATAAATGAAAAAATCCGTATTGTTGATGGTCCATTTAAAGATTTTGAAGGTGTTATCGATGAAATTAACGGCGAAAAAGAGATGCTTGTGGTTGCTGTAGAGATATTTGGACGTTTGACACCTGTAGAATTGGAATTTAATCAGGTACAAAAAATATAAAATTGACAGCAGGTGCTTCTACTGCTGCTTGGTTTTAATAGAAAATAATGGGAGAAATATATGGCATCCCCTAATGTGAAGGTCTCTTCTGTTGTGAAGTTGCAGATTCCTGCTGGTCAAGCCAATCCTGCACCTCCTGTAGGTACTGCGTTAGGTCCAAAAGGGATACAATTGCAGGCATTTTGTCAGCAATTCAATGAAGTAACAAAAGATAAAGTAGGTTTTGTAATTCCGGTTGAAGTTACGATTTATACGGATCGGTCTTTTACGTTTGTACTAAAAACTCCTCCTGCATCCAATCTTATTCTGAAAGAGTTAGGTATAGCGAAAGGATCATCAGAACCTAATAAAAATAAGGTTGGGACGCTCAGTAAAGAGCAAGTTAGGAAAATTGCTGAACTCAAAATGCCTGATTTAAATGCATTTGATATTGAGGCGGCAATCCGTATCATCGAAGGTACAGCCCGAAATATGGGCGTTGAGACGGAGGCTTAACGATGAAAGTGATTGAGCGTAATGGTATTCGCTATAAGGGTACAAAAAGACAAATTGAAGCTATTCAAAAATTTGATCTTTTGGTTCCTTATGGATTAGATGAAGCGGTTAAAATGGTTAAGGAATTGGCTACAGCTAAGTTTGATGAAACAATAGAATTGCATTATAATTTGAATATTAAACAAAAGCATAATATACGTGATACGGTAGTGATGCCTCATAATGTCGGTAAAGAATTCAAAGTACTCGTATTTGCCGAGGGAGATAAGGCTACTGAAGCTAAAAATGCTGGTGCTGATTTTGTTGGTTCTGATGATCTTATCCAAAAAATTAAAGATGGTTGGTTTGAATTTGATGCAGTTGTGGCCACTCCTGATATGATGCCTAAGTTAGCTGTTATTGCTTCAGGATTGGGTCGTAGGAAATTAATGCCTTCTCCTAAAACAGGGAATGTAACTTTAGAAGTAGAGCGAGTTATTAAAGAATTTAAAGCTGGTAAAGTAGAAGTGCGTGCTGATAAAACAGGTAATGTTCATATTGTTGTTGGTAAGAAGACGAAATCCGATCAAGATTTGGCAGAGAATGTGATGGCTATTCACCAATTAATTATGCGTAATAAACCTATAGATTTAAAAGGTGAATATATTAAAACGCTTGTAATTACATCTACTATGGGTCCTTCTATCCGTATTGATTTTAAAAAATTAACAGCGTAGGATAAAAAAATGTTAAAAAAGGCAGAAAAAATTGAATTAACGAAAATGGTTACTCAAGAAATTAGTGAGGCTGATGGATTTGTTATTTGTTCCTTTCAGGGGTTAACTGTATCTGCGGGAAATGTACTGCGCAGAAATCTTTATAATGTCGGAGCAAGGGCACGTGTCATGAAAAATCGCTTGCTCAAGAGAGCATTAGAAGAAAATAACATAACTAGTATGAATCAATATCTTTCAGAATCGACAATGATTGTTCTTGGGAAACAGGATGCAATGGCAGCTATTAAAATTTTAGGTGATTTTGCTAAAGAAAATGAAGAAATTGGATTTAAAGCTGGATTTATTACAGGGACAGAATATACCCAAGCTGAAATTATTGAGATTTCAAAACTTCCCGGACGTATTGAACTTATTGCGATGGTTGCTGGTGGATTAAATTCTGTTCTTTCTATGTTTAATGGTACTTTAGAAGCACTTGCTTCTAAAAAAGAAGGTGCTTGATTATTATTTAATTAAAAAAATTAGCCAAGGAGCTTTATTATGGCAGATAATGTAACAAAAGTTTTTGATTTAATCAAGGAAATGACAGTTTTAGAATTGAATGATCTTCGTAAAAAAATAGAAGAAGAATTTGATGTAAAAGCTGTTGCTCCGGTTGCAGTTGCTGGTGCAGCAGGTGCAGACTCAGGTGCAGACTCAGGTAATACTACGGTTTCTGTGTTTGTTAAAGATCCAGGAGCAAGTAAGATCGAAGTTATTAAAGTAATTCGTGAAATTACTGGTTTGGCACTTAAAGAAGCAAAAGAAATGGCAGAAAGTGCAGGTGCTAAACCTCTAAAAGAGGGTATTGAGCAAACAGAAGCTGATCAAATTGCAGAAAAACTTAAAGCAGCTGGTGCTGTTGTTGAAATTAAATAACCCCCTTTCATTCATTGTGCAAACCCCTATCCAAGATAGGGGTTGTATGCATGTTGCTCTATATTTCTATAATCCTGCATGATCAAAGTGCGGGATCAATCAAATTATAAATGGAGAATTTCATGGCAAAGCAGTTAGAACGTGTGTCTTTTGCCCAATTCCAAACACAAACAGATGCTCCGGATCTTCTTGCGATTCAGTTGGATTCTTTTCAGGAGTTTCTACAAGCTGACGTTGACCCTAAAAATCGTGAAAAAAAAGGCTTAGAAGGTGTATTCAGTTCGACTTTCCCCATAGAAAGTACGGATGGTAATATTGTTATCGAATATGTGCATTACGAGGTTGGCGAGCTTAAATATACACAAGAAGAAGCTTTTGATAAAAATCTCACTTATAGTGCACCGTTGAAAGTGATTTTTCGTCTTATCGACAGAAAAACAGGCGAAATTAAAGAAAAAGATATTTATATTGGTGATTTTCCTATTATGACCAATAGAGGCACGTTTATCATAAATGGAGCAGAACGTGTTGTTGTTAATCAAATTTATAAGTCACCGGGTGTACTTTTTAGTGCAAAAAATAAGGAATATTCTTCCAAGATAGTTCCTGAAAAAGGATCATGGCTTGAATTTTTGATTGATACTAAAAAAGATCTGATGTATGTTCGTATCGATTCGAGACGTAAAGTTCTTGTTACTATGTTGTTACGTGCTTTAGGAATGACTGTTGAAGATATTATACTTAGATTTTTTGATATGCAGGAAGTTGTACTTGATGATTCTTCTGAAGCTGTTAGCCGCCTAGTAGGTCAATACCTTGGTGAAACTGTTTATGATGCTGAAAATAATGTTATAGCTTCAGCTATGGATAAATTGTTTCCTAACACTGTCAATCAGTTTTTTCAAAAAGGTGTTCATTCTGTCAAAATTATTACTTCAGAATCCTTGCAGAAGAATAAAACATTAGTCAATACGCTTGAAAAAGATGATGCAAAAGATAACATGCAGAAAGCAGTCAAAAAAATATATAGTATTTTGCATCCCGGTGAGGCTGCACCATTTGATGTTATTGTTCGTGATTTAAATAATATGTTCTTCAATAATCGTTATTATGATCTTGGAGAAGTTGGACGCTATAAATTAGTGATGAAATTGTATAATGATCTTGAAAAACAGGATAGGGATGCACTTTTAACTTCTTATACTCTTTCTTTTGAAGATATTTCGAGAGCACTCCGGCATTTAATTGCAGTTGCGAATGAAGAAGAACCTGTTGATGATGTTGATCATTTAGGGAACCGTCGTGTCCGTAGTGTTAGTGAATTGATTGTTGCGCCTATTACATCGGCATTTTCCACAGTTGAAAAATCTATTTACGAAAAACTATCGACTCGTGAAATTGAAGATTTGTCTCCTCAAAATATTATTAGTATTAAGCCTATTATGTCTGCTATTAATGATTTTTTTGGAATGAGCCAGCTGTCCCAATTTATGGATCAAACAAATCCTATTAGCGAATTAACTCATAAAAGACGTTTGTCTGCGTTGGGGCCAGGAGGCTTGTCACGTGATAGAGCAGGATTTGAAGTTCGTGACGTTCACTATACACATTATGGCCGAGTATGTCCTATTGAAACACCTGAAGGTCCTAATATTGGTTTAATTGTGTCATTAGCTATTTTTGCACGTGTTAATCATTACGGTTTTCTTGAAACCCCATATCTTGTTGTTAAAGATGGAAAAGTTACTCAGGAAATTGTTTATTTGTCCGCAAATGAAGAAGAAAATATGTATATTGTGCCCGTTAATGTTGAGATGGATCGTGATTTCAACATATTGGAAGAATTTCCACGCGTGCGTTATAAGGGTGAATTTGAATTAGTTCCTAAATCGAAAGTACAATTAATGGATGTTTCTGCATTGCAACTTTTATCAGTGTCGGCGGCTTTGATTCCGTTTATCGAGCATGACGATGCTAACCGTGCTTTGATGGGTTCAAATATGCAACGCCAAGCTATGCCTCTTCTTAAAGCGACTTCACCTATTGTTGGGACAGGGATGGAATATTATGTAGCTCGTGATTCACGTGCTGTTATTTTAGCTCAGGAAGAAGGTCAAATTACTGCTGTTGATTCCACTTCTATCACTCTGAAAACAAAAAAAGGTTCTACATCGTATAAACTTTCTAAATTCCGGCGCACTAATCAAGATACAAGCTTTAATCAGAAACCTGTTATCAATGTTGGAGATAAGGTGTCTCCTGGTGATATTTTAGCGGATGGTTTTGGTACAGAACAAGGAGAACTAGCTTTAGGGAAAAATGCTGTAGTTGCGTTTATGCCCTGGAATGGATACAATTATGAAGATGCTGTTCTTTTGTCAGAAAAGCTCATTAAAGATGATGATTTTACTTCTATATATACTACGGTTTTTGAGTGTCCTGCACTTGAAACGAAATTAGGTGCTGAAGAAATTACGCGCGAGCTTCCGAATGTAGGTGAAGATGCCTTGCGCAATTTGGATGAGGATGGTATTGTACGTATTGGCGCCTATGTGAAACCTGGAGATATTTTAGTTGGAAAAGTGACTCCTAAAGGTGAACCTACCGAAACTCCTGAATTCCGTTTGTTGCATGCAATTTTTGGTGAAAAAGCAAAAGATGTACGTGATACTTCACAACGAGTACCTCACGGCGAGGATGGAGTTGTTGTTGATGTTAAAGTTTTCACTATCAAAAATGGTGATGAACTTTCTCCTGGTGTTCTTAAGTTGATAAAAGTATATCTTGCGAAAAAACGAAAAATCAAACCCGGTGACAAAATTGCCGGGAGACACGGGAATAAAGGTGTTGTGTCCCGTGTTATGCGTGAAGAGGATATGCCGTTCCTGCCGGATGGACGTCCTGTTGATGTGTTGCTTAATCCGCTAGGAGTGCCTTCCCGTATGAATTTGGGTCAGCTGTTTGAGACACTTTTGGGATATGCCGGGCTTAAGCTTGGTGTGAAGTATCAGTGTGCTGCATTTCAGGGAGCAAGCCTTGAGCAAATAGAAACACAAATTGATCTTGCTAACGATAAGTTGCTCAAAGAGCTTCGTGAAGAGCGTTCGCGTTACGGCGAGGCGGAAGAGCAGATTAAAGAGTATTGGGATATTGTAAAACTGAAAAAAGACGGAAAGTATCATCTTCGAGACGGGCGTACGGGTGAATTTTTTGAAAAGCCGGTGTTTGTCGGTGTGATGTATGTTCTGAAATTACATCATATGGTTGACGATAAACTTCATGCCCGATCTGTCGGTCCGTATTCTTTGGTTACGCAGCAGCCTCTCCGCGGTAAGGCTAACTTTGGTGGTCAGCGGCTTGGGGAAATGGAAGTTTGGGCACTTGAAGCATACGGTGTAGCTAATCTTCTTCAAGAAATGATGACCGTTAAGTCTGATGATACCGATGGGCGCGTACGTGTTTATGAAGGCATCATCAAAGGTAAAAATGTTACGGCTCCTAACATTCCTGAATCTTTCAATGTGCTTGTTCAGGAATTGCGTGGGCTTGCGCTTGATATACAAGTTTATGATAAAAACGGGAAACGTGTGCCGTTGAACGAAAAAGAAAAAGAAATGCTCGATATGCGCGTTCATTTGGTTTGATGAAGATAAGAAAAAATAGAGAGGCTAATAATTATGAAAGGAATGCAAGGATTTGGTTCGATTTCGGTGCATCTGGCGAGTTCTGATTTAGTGCGTTCATTGTCGCACGGTGAGGTCTTGAAGCCCGAAACAATCAACTACCGCACCTTAAAAGCAGAAAAAGATGGCTTGTTCTGTGAACGTATTTTTGGGCCGACACGCGATTACGAATGCTCGTGTGGAAAGTTCCGTTCGATTCGCTATAAAGGCATTTGCTGTGACCGTTGCGGTGTCGAGGTGACGGAATCCAAAGTTCGACGTTATCGTACCGGTCATATCGAACTTGTAGATCCTATAGCCCATATTTGGTATTACCGTATTATCCCTTCTAAAATTGCTATACTGTTAGATGTTGCTCCTAGTGATATTCAAAGTATTTTATATTTTGAAAAATATATTGTTATTGATGCTGGGGAAACGGATCTTTCTCCAAATCAGGTATTGACTGATGAAGAATATGATGAATATAGGGATCGTTATAAAGAAGCATTCACTGCAGGAGCTGGTGCAGGTGCGATTCGTCAAATTTTGCGGAATCTGGATTTGGATGCTTTAGCTGATGAACTTCGTGCAACTAATGAATATCAAAACAAAAGCGACAAAAAAGTAATAAAACGTCTTGAATTGGCAGAAGATATCCGTCGTTCGAAAAATAAGCCAGAATGGGTTGTACTGGATGCTGTACCAGTTTTACCTCCCGATTTGCGTCCTATGGTTCCACTAGATGGTGGGAGATTTGCTACTTCTGATATCAATGATCTTTATCGGCGTTTAATTAACAGAAATAACAGACTTAAAAAATTAAAATCAGTAAATGCTCCTGATATTATTATCAAAAATGAAATGCGAATGGTTCAAGATGCTGCTGACTCTTTGTTTGATAATTCTCGTAGAGCCCATCCTGTGACCGGCGGCGGTGACCGTCCTCTTAAATCTTTGTCAGACATCCTTAAAGGCAAGCAAGGGCGATTCCGGCAAAATCTTTTAGGGAAAAGAGTTGATTATTCTGGACGTTCTGTTATTATTGTTGGACCCAATCTTAAGCTTCATCAGTGTGGGCTTCCAAAACAGATGGCTTTGGAGCTTTTTAAGCCGTTTGTTATGCGGGGGTTAGTTGAAAAGGAATTTGTGTCTAATATCAAAGCTGCAAAACGCTATATCGAAATTGAACATGAAAAAGTTTGGGAAATTCTTGAAGAAGTAGCTCAAAATCATCCTGTTCTTCTTAATCGTGCACCAACATTGCATCGATTGGGTATTCAAGCGTTTGAGCCTATTTTAGTTGAGGAAAAAGCCATACAGCTACATCCATTAGTTTGTCATGCCTATAATGCAGACTTCGATGGTGACCAAATGGCTGTACATGTTCCACTTTCTCCTGAGGCTCAAATTGAAGCATGGATTCTGATGTTATCTAGCCGTAACCTTCTGAACCCTGCAAATGGACGTCCTATTGTCTACCCAACTCAGGATATGGTATTGGGTATTTACCATCTCACCAAGCCTAAACTTCATAGACCAGAACGTTTGAAAAAGTTTGATTCTTATCCGGAATTGCTTTATGCGGCAGACAGCAAGAAAATTGCTTACGAAGATTGGATACTTTATAAAGTTGATAATAATTGGGTAGAAACCACAGCAGGACGTGTGATTTTTAATCAAGTTATTCCTTCGCGAATTGGATTTGTTAATGAAACATTTACTTCAAAGCGTATTGAAAATTTAATCGCTCAATGTTATAAGATTTATGGGATTAAAGAGACGGCAAAGTTAGCAGATGATCTTAAGTCAATTGGTTATAGTCATGCGACGAAACTGGGTGTTACTATTTCCATTGCGGATGTTGAAATTCCTGAAGAAAAATACAGTATTGTCTCTAAAACCGAAGAAGAAGTCCGTAAAATTGAGGATAATGCTCGACGTGGTCTTATTACTTATGATGAAAAATACAATCAGGTTATTGACCTTTGGGCTAGTGCAAACGAACGTATTAAAAAACTTGTTGAAAACAAACTGAAAGACAGTGAAGATGGATTCAATGCCCTTTATATAATGATGGATTCCGGAGCGCGAGGCAGTCGGGAACAGATTCGGCAGTTGGCTGGAATGCGTGGTCTTATGGCTAAGCCTTCAGGTGAAATTCTTGAAATGGCGATCCGCTCAAACTTTAAAGAAGGTCTTTCTGTGCTTGAATATTTTATTTCTAGTCATGGTGCTCGTAAGGGTCTAGCAGATACGGCTCTTAAAACAGCTGATGCTGGTTACCTCACGCGTAAGTTAGTGGATATTTCACAGGATGTTGTTATTACTACTCATGATTGTGGCACTCTGCGTTATATGGAGCTTGAAGCAGTACGTCAGGGTGAAGAAATTATAAAAACACTGGCCGATCGATGTTTGGGCCGCGTTGCTGCTATGGATATTTTTGATCCGAGAAATGGAGAACTTATTTGTCCTGCTAATGAAATTATTGATGGAGAAGCGGTGAAAAGAATTGAAGAAGCTGATATTGATAAAATTCGTATTCGTTCTGTGTTGACGTGTGAAGCAGATCAAGGTGTTTGCGGTAAATGTTATGGTTGGGATTTGTCTCAATTAGATACAGTAAATATTGGAGAAGCTGTTGGAATTATTGCTGCTGAATCTATTGGTCAGCCAGGTACGCAGTTAACGATGAGAACTTTTCATATTGGTGGCACTGCGGCTACATCACTTGAAGACAATCAGTTAGCTCTAGGCTATGATGCTTATATTCTTTCTGTACCGGAAAATGTAGTTGAACGTCAAACTGAAACCGGTCTTGAAAAAATTATTACTCGTAAAGGAAGTATAGAGGTTCAGAAAATTTTGGCTCAGATTCCTGTTGCTAATATTGCAGATCCTTCTGAAGCTGATCGCCTCAATGGAAAAGACGTGGCGAGTGAGCATACTGTTGCCATACTTAAGAATAGCGAAGAAGTTCGTTTTGGTCGTAGAGTACGCCTTCAGAAGGAAGGTTCTGTTCTGTTAGCTTTAGAGTCTCAGAAATATAATTATCCTGTACGTGTGGGCTCTAAACTGCTTGTTTCAGCAGAATCTATTGTCAAGCGTGGAACAGCACTAGTTGAATTTGATCCTTATAATGAACTTTATGTTTGTGAGTTTGACGGTATCATTCGTTTTGCTGAAAAAGAAGTAGATGGACAAATAGAAAAAGATAAAAGTTTGCTTTTAGTGGTTGATCAGGAAGGAAATGAGTTAGAACGTTTTATGTTAATTACAGGGGTTTCGCTTGCTGTCGAAGAAGGTAGTATGGTCAAGGCTGGTGATACTGTTGCACGAAGACCTATGGCGAAACGTCGTACAAAAGATATCATTGGTGGGCTTCCTCGTGTTACGGAACTTTTTGAATCCCGGCAACCTAAAAATGCAGCTGTTATCTCTCTATCTGATGGTATCGTAGAATCCATTGACCATAAAAAGGGTAAATATACAATTGTTGTGCGTGCATCTAACGGACGGACCTTTAGTCATGTTATTTCTACGGGAAAGAATATTTATGTCCGCATTGGCGATAAAGTTGAAGCTGGGGAGCCGCTTTGTGATGGAGTTGTTTCTCCTCATGATATTTTGCGTGTATTGGGCCAGAATGCTGTAGAACAATTTTTGCTGGAAGAAATCCAAGCTGTATATAGGCTTCAAGGTGTAGAAATTAATGAAAAACATATTTCTATTATTATCAGACAAATGCTTCGAAAAGTAGAAATTACAGATCCTGGTGATACAGAATTTATTATTGGCCAAACGGTGGATCGTCATATTTTCAGTAAGGAAAATGAAAATGTCGTGAGTCAGGGCGGTGAATCAGCAAAAGCTAGACCTGTGCTGATGGGTCTTACAAAAGCTGCACTATTTACAGAAAGCTTTTTATCAGCTGCTTCTTTCCAAGAGACTCCTAAAGTTTTATCGGGTGCTGCATTAAAAGGTGCTGTTGATACTCTTCAAGGATTAAAGGAAAATTTAGTGATTGGTCAATTGATTCCTGCAGGTACAGGTATTAAACATTATGACTCATTGAAAATTTTAGGAAAAAAATCTTAAAAGAATTGAAAAAATATGCAAAAGACTAGACAAAATAGGAAAAATAATCTATAATTTTGTCATAATTACTACTTTTATGTATTTCTGAAGATATATTCTGGCACTTTCTTCAGAAATATCTTCTGAATTAAATAATATCAGAAGATTTTTATCCAGAATTTGTGCGAAATAATTGTGAGGGAATAGAAATTTTTAGATGCTTTTGTTAATCTATGTTTTATTCGGAGATTGACAAAAGCTATTGTTTTGTTTTATAATACAGTGAATGTATATCTATTTAAGAAGAATAAAGAGGATTTGTATAATGCCTACAATTAATCAGTTGGTACGTTTTGGCCGCCAAGCCTCAGAAAGAAAAACAAAGTCTCCTGCTCTACGTTCTAATCCGCAGAGAAGAGGTGTGTGTACTCGTGTTACAACGATGACACCTAAAAAACCAAATTCAGCTCTTCGTAAGATCGCTCGTGTGCGCTTGACAACAGGCGTGGAAGTTACAGCTTATATCCCAGGTATTGGTCATAATTTGCAAGAACACTCTGTAGTGTTGATTCGTGGTGGTCGTGTGAAAGATTTACCTGGTGTTCGTTATCATATTGTGCGAGGTACACTGGATTCTATGGGTGTTGATAATCGAAGACAGGGTCGGTCTAAATATGGATCTAAACTCCCTAAAAGTTAGTACTTAGTTCCGAGTAAACATTATATAAAGTTGAAGAGATTTGCTTTAAAAAGCAAGACGGAAAAGAGGTTTTATTTTATGCCTAGAAAAAAAGTAAAAGCACATTTTCGGCCGCTGCTTCCAGATGGGAAGTACAGTAGCTTGTTAGTTACAAAAATGGTAAATCGAGTGATGTTAAATGGTAAAAAAAGCCTAGCTACATCTATTGTCTATGATGCTATGAAATTTTTATCAGAAAAAACAGAAAATGAGCCCCTCATGGCTCTTGAAACTGCTGTTAATAATGTTAAACCGCCAGTTGAAGTTCGATCTCGTCGGGTTGGTGGTGCTACTTATCAGGTTCCTGTTGAGGTTCGTCCTGAAAGGCAACTAGCTTTAGCGTTGAGTTGGATTGTGGATTTTGCTCGTAAAAGACGTGAACATTCTATGGAAGAGAAATTAGGAAAAGAATTATTGGATGCTTTTAATAATGCTGGTGCTAGTATTAAAAAGCGTACTGATACTTTGAAAATGGCTGAAGCGAATCGCGCTTTTGCTCATTACAAGTGGTAATAAGGATTTATTATGGCTGAAAAGAAATATGCTAAAAATAAATTAAGAAATATCGGGATTGCTGCTCATATTGATGCGGGAAAAACAACGATAACAGAACGTATTTTATTTTTTACTGGGAAAACTCATAAAATTGGCGAGACTCATGAGGGTGCTTCTGAAATGGATTGGATGGAGCAAGAGAAAGAGCGTGGAATTACTATTACTTCAGCAGCAACGACTTGTTATTGGGATGATATAAAAATAAATATTATTGATACGCCAGGACATGTTGATTTTACAGCAGAGGTAGAACGTTCATTAAGAGTTCTTGATGGTGCAGTAGCGGTTTTTGATGTAGCAGCAGGTGTTGAACCTCAATCAGAAACTGTGTGGCGACAGGCTAATAAATATAATGTCCCTCGTTTGGCATTTATGAATAAAATGGATAAAATGGGGGCTGACTTCATGATGTCTGTTGATTCAATGCATCAAAAACTTGGTGTTAAGGGGACACCGGTTCAACTTCCGATAGGCTCTGAAAATAATTTTAAAGGTGTAGTTGATCTTGTTGAGATGCGTGCATTACTTTGGGATGATAAGGATGATAATTTGCAATATACTGTTGCTGAGATTCCTCCTGGAATGAAAGATGATACTGAATTTTGGCGTCATAATCTTATTGAAACCGTTGCAGAAGCGAATGATGAATTAATGAATAAATATCTTGAAACTGATAGTTTGAGTGTTGAAGAAATTAAAAAAGCAATTCGTATTATGACTATCGATGGACGTATGTATCCTGTTTTTTGTGGTGCGGCGCTTAAGAATAAAGGTATTCAACCACTTTTGGATGGAGTTCGTGACTATTTACCTTCTCCGGTAGATGTTCCTCCTGTAACAGGAATTACACCTGATGGTCAAGAAGTTGTTAGACATGCTGATGATAAGGAACCTCTTGCTATGCTTGCTTTTAAAGTGATGGTAGATCCGTATATCGGAAAGTTGGTATTTGCTCGTGTTTATTCAGGGACATTAGAGAAAGGGTCTTATGTTCTGAATGTTAATAAGGGTAATAAAGAGCGCATTTCTCGTTTGATGAGGATGCATGCTAATAAAAGGGAAGAAGTTGATTTAGTAACTGCTGGTGATATCATTGGCATTGTTGGTATGAAAGATACAATTACAGGTGATAGTTTAACAGCAGAAAATGCTCCTATTTTCTTAGAGGCTATTGATTTTCCTGAGCCTGTTATTTCTGTTGCTATTGAGCCGAGAACGAAGGAAGATGTTGATAAGTTAGGAGAAAGTTTGAGAAAGCTGCAGGATGAAGATCCTACATTTAGAGTTTCTTCTAATGAAGAGACTGGGCAAACGATTATTTCTGGAATGGGAGAACTTCACTTGGAAATTTTATGTGATAGACTTAAACGCGAACATAAGGTAGAAGTGAATATAGGAAAACCTCAGGTTGCTTATCGTGAAACCATACGTTCTAAAGCTCAGCAAGAAACAAAATATGCAAAACAATCTGGCGGTAAAGGTCAATATGGACATGTTTTGATAGAAATAGAGCCCTCTGAAGTTGGAGAAGGTTTTGTTTTTATTGATGATATCAAAGGTGGGAAAATTCCTAAAGAATATATTCCTGCTGTTCAAAAGGGTTGCGAAGAAGCTTTGGCTTCTGGTGTTTTGGCTGGCTATCCTGTTGTTGATGTGAAAGTTAGATTATATGAAGGATCTTATCATGATGTTGATTCATCAGAGTTAGCATTTAAATTAGCAGGTTCTATGGCAATGAAAGCGGCTATGCAAAAAGCTGATCCTATTATTCTTGAACCTATTATGAAAGTTGTAGCAATAGCTCCTGATGGTTATGAAGGATCTGTATTAGGTGATCTTTCTGGGCGTAGAGCAAAAATTACGGGAACAGAAACTAAGCATGGTGCTAAAGAAATAGATAGTTTTGTTCCTTTAGGGGAAATGTTTGGATATGCTACGGACTTGCGTTCGATGACTCAGGGTCGAGGAACTTATTCAATGGAGTTTTCTCATTATGAACCACTACCTAAAAATCTTTGGGAAAAATTGAAAGAAAATTAATATTTATACATTATGTATAATTTAATAAAAAATATATACTGCCGGTTAATAACGGCATACGGAGGACCTGAATGGCTACATTTGATCGTTCGCTACCTCACTTGAATGTGGGAACCCTAGGTCACGTTGACCACGGGAAAACAACTTTAACATCTGCTATTACTAATTATCTTGCTACCCAAGGTAAAGCAGATGCAAAAAAATATGAGGAAATCGATGGAGCTCCTGAAGAAAAAGCTCGTGGAATTACCATTAATACAGCTCATGTGGAATATCAATCAGATAAGCGTCATTATGCTCATGTTGATTGTCCAGGACACGCTGATTATATCAAAAACATGATTACTGGTGCTGCACAAATGGATGGTGCTGTTCTTGTTGTGGCTGCAACAGATGGTGTCATGCCTCAAACTCGTGAACATGTGTTATTAGCACGCCAAGTTAATGTTCCTTCTATTATGGTATTTATCAATAAAGTTGATCTTATTGATAAGGGTGATGAAGAACTCATTGATCTTGTTGAAATGGATATTCGGGAATTGCTTAATTCTTATAAATTTGATGGGGATAATGCACCTGTTATTCGTGGTTCTGCTCGTGCTGCTATTGAAAATGGGGAATGGGATTCTATTAAAGAATTAATAGATGCCATGGATGCTTATTTCCCTGAACCTACCCGTGAATTAGATAAAGATTTCTTGATGCCAGTTGAGGATGTATTTTCTATTACAGGTAGAGGTACGGTAGTAACTGGACGTATTGAGCGTGGTGTTGTTAAAGTTGGCGATGAAGTTGAAATTATTGGTTATGTTGATACTAGCAAATCTGTATGTACTGGTGTTGAGATGTTTCGTAAGCAACTTGAGAGAGGGGAAGCTGGCGATAATGCAGGTATTTTACTTCGTGGTGTTGATAAAGATGCGATTCGTCGTGGTATGATTCTTGCAAAGCCTAAATCTATTACTCCTCATAGAAAAGTAAATGCTGAGGTATATGTTCTTAAACCTGAGGAAGGTGGACGTAAAACTCCTTTCCATAAAGGCTACAGACCTCAGTTCTATATCAGAACGGCTGATGTTACCGGAAATATTGTAGATATTAAAGGTGCAGATATGGTAATGCCGGGTGATAACGTACAGATGACAATCGAACTTATTGTCCCTATTGGTATTGAGCAAGGTATGCGTTTTGCTATTCGTGAGGGTGGAAGAACGGTAGGTGCTGGTGTTGTTACAGAAGTTTTAGAATAAAGAGGACTTCAATAAAGTGAACAGAATAAGAGTAAGGCTGAAAGCTTATGATGCGGTTTTGATTGAGCAATCTGCAGAGTCGATAGTAGAATCTGTAAAAAGTAAAGGTGGAAAGGTCGCAGGACCTATCCCACTTCCTACTCACTGTAAAAAATATACGGTATTGCGATCTCCTCATGTAGATAAAAATTCAAGAGAACAGTTTGAAATGCGAACGCATAAACGTTTGATTGATATTTTTGAACCTACGACGGAGCTGATCAATGCTTTAATGGAACTTCAATTGCCGGCAGGTGTTGAAGTTGAAATTAAACAATAGAGTAATTTGACGAGGATATACAATGAAGGCTAAAAACGTCGGAATTATCGGCAAAAAACTCGGTATGACTCAATTATATGATAGTAAAGGCACACTTTGTGGAGTTACTGTTGTAGATTTTTCTGATATGAATGTTTTAGGATTTCGTACAGTTGAGAAAGATGGATATAATGCTGTTATTTTAGGTTATGATTTTAAGACGGTAAAAACAGGCAATAAGCAACGAGAAATTCCTAAGTTTGTTTCAGAGATTCGTATTGAGGATGTCAGCCCATATCAAGAGGGAAGATATACTGAGATTCTTGAATCAATAGATAAAGTCGATGTAAGTGGCACTATGAAAGGAAAAGGATTTCAAGGTGCTATGAAACGATGGCATTTTGGTGGTGGTCCTGCCAGTCATGGTTCGAAAACGCATCGCAGACCTGGGTCTATTGGTCAGAATACTTTTCCTGCACGAGTTTTTAAAGGTAAAAAAATGCCCGGTCATATGGGAAATCAGAAGGTTACAGTTTTAAGTCAGCGTCTCTTAAGAGTGGATGTTGAAAGAAGGCTTCTTTTTATAGAAGGATCTGTGCCAGGAAGTAAGCAAAGTTATGTAACAGTACGTGATGCAGTGAAGGGGTAATGTGATGAAGTTTGATGTTTTTAAAGGTAAAGACAAGGTTCGTGAATTGGAACTTTCATCAATTTGGGATGATGCATCCGAAAAGTGTGTTCATCAAGTAATAATAGCTCGTTTGGCAAATGAACGTCAAGGGACTGCATCTACTAAAACACGTTCTGAAGTAAAAGGAACAGGGGCTAAGCCATTTCGACAAAAAGGATTAGGCCGTGCAAGACGTGGATCTTTTTATTCTCCTTTAATTAGGGGTGGTGGAATTATATTTGGTCCTAAACCACGTAGTTATAGACAGCATATTAATAAAAAACAAAAAGCAAATGCTTATTTATTTATTTTAGCAGAACTCTATAGAAAAGGTGTGCTTAGAGTTGTGGAATCATTAGAAATAAATGATAGCAGGACGAAAAGTTTTAGGAATTTATTAGTTGATCATTTTGAATCTATTAAAGGTAGAATTGTGGTAGTTGACGCAGAATACCAAGCACATATGCTTCAAGCGTCTAGTAATCTACAAAAGACATCATTTTTTGGTGTAGATTATATGGATATTCTTCCTCTTTTTTATGCACAATATGTTCTTATCTCTGAAGCAGCTCTTCGTAAAATTGATGAAAAATACGCCCGTGTTTTGGCAAAGCGAGGCTCATAATGGTAAGTCAAATATTAGTTAGGCCGATCATAACAGAAAAAGCATCTGCACTTATAGCTAAAAATAAATATGTATTTGAAGTTATAATTGATGCAAATAAGATTCAAATCAAACAAGCTATAGAATCTTATTATAATGTCCAAGTAAAAGAAGTAAATACTATTATTGTAAAGCCGCGACAAAAGAATTTCCGCACAAAAAAGGTATCTCGAATAGGATTTACAAAACGATTAAAAAAGGCAATTGTTACCTTAAGATCTGGTACAATTGATTATTTGAAATAATGGGGATATAAAATGGGTATTAAACGATTTAAACCAACAACCCCCGGGCTTCGTCATAAAGTTGCATTTGATTATACCGAGATTACAAAAACTGAACCTGAAAAATCATTAATTACGATGACTCTTCGTGGTAAGGGTAATGGCCGTAACAGTCAGGGTAGGGTTACTGTTCGTCATCGGGGCGGGGGTAATAAACAATTTTACCGTATGATTGATTTTAAACGAAAAAAATGGGATATCGAAGCAAAAGTGGTTGCCATTGAATATGATCCTAATCGGACAGCTCGGATTGCTTTATTACATTATATGGATGGAGAAAAGGCTTATATATTAGCCCCAAATGGTTTGAAAGTTGGTGATAAAGTTAACGCTGGTGCTAAAGTTGATGTTCGTGTAGGTAATGCTATGCTTTTAGAGAATATACCAGTTGGTACGGTGCTTCATAATATAGAATTGAAGCCTGGAAAGGGAGGGCAGCTAGCCCGTTCTGCTGGTACTAGTGTAAAATTAGATGGTAAAGAAAATGGCTATGCTTTTATTAGTTTGCCTTCGGGTGAGATTCGTATGGTCTTACTTCGTTGTATGGCTACTGTTGGTGAAGTTGGAAATGCTGAACGCTTAAATATTGTTTATGGTAATGCTGGTACAAAACGTCATTTAGGTTGGCGACCAACAGTGCGTGGTATGGCTATGAATGCTACGGACCATCCTCATGGCGGTGGGCGCGGTAAACAAAAAGGGTATAAAATGCCTACATCACCGACAGGTGTGCCGTCTAAAGGTTATCGTACACGTAAGAAGAATAAAACATCGAATCGTTATATTATTTCGAAGAAAAAAAGGTAGGATGAAATATGGCTCGTTCAATTAAAAAAGGTCCTTATATTGATGCTTCTTTATATAAAAAGGTGGTATCTGCTCAAGAGACTATAGTTTCTGGTAATGCGAAGCCTATTAAGACATGGTCTCGTCGTTCTACTATTCTTCCTGAAATGATAGGCTTGACATTTCAAGTTCATAATGGTAAAATGTTTATACCGGTTTATATTAATGAAAATATGGTTGGACATAAATTGGGTGAATTTTCGCCTACGAGAGTGTTCCGTGGGCATGCTGGATCCAAGAAAGTTGCTAAGAAATAAATAAGGGGTTATGCATGGTTACTGTAGCAAAAGGAAGATCTTTAAGAATTTCTTCTATGAAACTTCGTCGTATTGCGCGTTTGGTAAAAGATAAAAAAGCTGATGATGCTTTGGCGATGCTTAATCATATGCCTCAAAAAGGTGCAAAAATGGTTTATAAAGTTTTGCATTCTGCACGGGCAAATTTTATTCATAAAAATCCTAATCAGGATACATCGGGATTATTTGTGCAAACAATTTTTGTGAATGAAGGCACGGCATATGCTCGTTTTAAGCCTCGTGCACGTGGTCGTGCAGATCGTATGTATCGTCCGACAGCGCATTTAACATTAGTTTTGGCTCAATAATAAGGAGAATTTCATGGGACAAAAAGTACATCCTATTGGATATCGTGTTGGTGTCAGCAAGCCGTGGGAATCATCATGGTTTGCTGAAAAAGCTTATCCTGAATTTCTTTTAGAAGATTATAAGATTCGTAAAATGCTTCAAAAAGAATACAAAAGAGCTTTTTTATCCCGCATAGAAATTGCACGATTCCCGCAACTAGTTAATGTGACTGTTTTTGCTGGAAAACCAGGTATATTAATTGGACGTAAAGGAGCTGAAATAGAAGTTATTACTAATAAATTGTCTAAATTGGTAAATGGTAAGAGAGTATCTCTTTCCGTGAAAGAAATTAAACAGCCTGAATTGGATGCTGCTGTTATTGGTGCTGATATTGCTTCACAAATAGAAAGACGTGTTGCTTATAAGAGAGCGATAAAACAGGCAATTCGTAATGCGATGCGAGCTGGTGCTCAAGGGATCAAAATTAGAATTTCTGGGCGTTTGAATAATGCTGAAATTGCCCGTAGTGAAGAATTCAAAGAAGGGCGTATGTCCCTTAATACTTTAAGTGCCGATATTGACTACCGTTTAACAGAAGCGTTAACTCAAATGGGAATTATCGGAATAAAAGTTTGGCTTGCAAAGTAACAACAAAAATATACCTTAGGAGACCCCTATGTTGATGCCGTCCAAGGTAAAATATAGAAAACAACATCGTCCGAAAATTAATAATTCTCCTACTCACGACGGAGATATTGTATCGTTTGGCGATTTTGGAATTATAGCGTTAGATGCTGCGTGGCTTACTAATAGACAGATTGAAGCGGTTCGTGTTGCTATTAATCGCTATCTTAAGAGAGGAGCGAAAGTTTGGATCCGTATTTTTCCTGATACTCCTTACACATCTAAAGGTGAAGGGGTGCGCATGGGTAAAGGTAAAGGTTCACCTGATGGTTGGATTGTTCCTGTGCGACCGGGTCGTGTGCTAGTTGAAATTACTGGTGTTTCTGAAGAAAAGGCAGTAGAAGCATTCCGACGTGCCGGTCATAAGTTACCTATTAAGGTAAAATTTGTCAAAAGAGTCGAGGGCTAAAATGGCGAACAATATTCAAGAATTGCGTTCTTTATCGGAAAAAGAATTAATTTCCATGAAACAGCAGTTACAAGAAAAAATTATGCATATGCGTTTTAAATCTCGGATAGAACGTCCTAAGAATATTATGGAAATTCGAGGAATAAAACGTACTATTGCCCGAATTAATACTTTGATCCGTGAAGCGGAATTGAAATTGGAAGGATAGTATGGAATCTAAGCAAAAAACTTTTGCCGGAATTGTTACTAGCGATAAAATGGATAAATCCCGTATTATTACAGTAATGACTCGTGAAAAACATCCACTCTATAAAAAATATGTGCCTAAACGTAAAAAATTTATGGTGCATGATGCGCAAAATATGTCTCATATGGGTGATAGAGTATTGATTGCTGAATCTATTCCTCATAGTCGTTGTAAACGTTGGACTTTATTAGAAGTCCTTGAGAAAAATCGGGATTAATTTGGGAGGGAAAAATTATGATTATGCTTGGAACCCGATTAGATGTTGCCGATAATAGTGGAGCTAAAATTATTGAATGTATTCATGTAGTTGGTAGTACGCGCTGTCGATATGCATCTATTGGAGATGTTTTTATTGCGGCAGTAAAAAGTGCTGTTCCTAATTCCTCGATTAAAAAGGGGGATGTTGTACGTGCTGTGGTTGTACGTACAAAAAAGGAAATTAACCGTACTGATGGTTCTTCTATCCGCTTTGATCGCAATTCTGCGGTTATTGTCAATAAAAAGAATGAACCCAGCGGAACTCGTATTTTTGGCCCTGTTGGACGCGAGTTAAGGGAGAAAGATTTTATGAAAATTGTTTCCCTTGCTCCCGAAGTTTTTTAGGAGAATGCTGTGAAAATTAGAAAAAATGATGAAGTTATTGTTGTTTCTGGGTCTGATAAGGGGCGTCGAGGTAAAGTGCTTCGTGTGTTTCCAGCTAAAGAGCGTGTGCTTGTCCAAGGTGTTAATTTGATAAAGAAGACTGTGAAAAAAAATCAAGAATATCCTAATGGAACAATATTGGAAAAGGAAGCATCTATTCATATTTCAAATGTGATGCTTTTTTGTCCGAAGTTAAATAAAGGTGTTCGTGTTGAATTTTTTGTTGATAATGAAGGTAATAAAAAACGTAAGGCAAAAGGTTCTGATTATATCTTTGAATAAATGAGAGGCTGATGAATGGCTGAAGAAAAAAAGTCTGTTTCTGCAAAAAAAGCAGGAACTAAGGAAACTGTAAAAAAAGTTTCCTCTAAGAAAAAAGAGGGGTCTGATATTGCTTCAGGGACAGAAAAAATAATGAGTAAAACTAAATCTACGAATGTTTCTGAATCAAGTAAAACAAAGACTTCTAAGAAAAATCTATTGAGAACAAATCCTAATAGTTATCAAGCAAGATTTAAGCAGCGATATGAAATGGAAATTTGTCCCGCATTACAGAAAGAATTTGCTTATAAATCCAGTATGGCTATTCCTCGTGTTGTAAAAATTATTGTTAATATGGGTGTAGGTTCTGCTATTAATGATAAAAATATAGTGGATGCTGCTGTTAATGATTTAACTTTGTTATCAGGTCAAAAGGCAACAAAAACAATAGCTAGAAAATCTGTCTCCAATTTTAAGTTACGTGAAGGTATGCCTATTGGAGCAAAAGTTACTCTTCGTAATAATAGGATGTTTGATTTTCTTGATAAATTAATTTCTGTTGCAATACCACGTGTACGAGATTTTCGTGGAGTCAAAGCAAGTGGTTTTGATGGAAGAGGGAATTTTTCTTTTGGATTGATGGAACAAATAGTATTTCCTGAAATCAATTATGATAAAATTGATAAAGTTCGTGGTATGGATATTACTATTGTTACTACAGCGCGTACGGATATTGAAGCCAAAAGTTTGTTAATACATTTTGGTTTTCCGTTCCGGCAGAAGTAAACGGAGGAAATAATGGCAAAACAGTCAATGATCCAGAGATGGAAGAAGGCTCCTAAGTTTAGTGCTCGAGCGTACAATCGATGTAATATTTGTGGTCGTCCACGTGCATATATTAGAGATTTTGGAGTTTGTCGCCTATGTTTCCGCAAATTAGCTTCTCAAGGACTCATCCCTGGTGTTACAAAATCATCTTGGTAAAATTGAAGCTTTTAAATATCAAAAATTGAGAGGAATTTTATGGACATTATTGCAGACAGCTTGACAAAAATAAGAAATGCTGCAATGCGCAAGCTTTCTAAGACAACAGTAAAAAAAACAAAGCTTATTGAAGAATTATTAAAAATTATGAAACGTGAAGGATATATTGATTCTTATAAGGATAGTTCAGATCCTTATACGCTGGATGTTTATTTAAAATATATTGATGATAAATGTGTTATTGATGACCTTAAAAGGGTTAGTAAACTATCGCGCCGTGTGTATGTTGGGAAAGATTCTATTCCTAGTGTTTATAATAATTATGGAATTGCAATTTTAACAACATCTAAAGGGGTTATTACTGATAAAGAAGCACGATCTTTAGGAGTGGGCGGCGAAGTTCTTTGTTATATTTGGTAGGAGAAAAATTATGTCTCGTTTGGCAAAAAAGCCCTTGCCTATTCCATCTGGCATTTCGGTAACGGTAGAAAATGGGGCTGTATCATTTAAGGGTCCTTTAGGGACAATTGTTCAGTCTTATGATGTTGGTTTGATAAAACCGCGTATTGAAGATAGTATGTGTTTTGTAGATCGTTCTATTGATTCTAAAGAGGCACGAGCTAAGCAAGGTTTATATTGGGCCTTGTTTAGAAATGCCCTTACAGGGGTATCTATAGGATTTGTAAAAAAGTTAGAAATTCAAGGTATTGGTTATCGTTGGGAAGTGAAAGGTAAAGAATTACATTGTTCTGTAGGGTTTTCTCATCCGGTAATATTTAAATTTCCTGAAGAAGTAATGTTGGAGCAGCCAGCTGCTAACCAGATTCATGTCAAAGGATTTGATAAGCAAGTTGTAGGTCAGGTTGCTGCAAATATTCGTTTTATTAAACCTCCAGAACCTTATAAAGGAAAAGGTATTCGTTATCAGAACGAAGTTGTGCGTTTGAAAGAAGGAAAATCCAGCGGTAAAAAGAAATAAAACGTAATATAAGGAGAATAAATAATGATCGATATCATGTCCGGAAAGATTAAATGTTATCAAAAACGAAAGCTTCGAAGTAAAAAGCATCTTCAAATATCCGAGGATCGTCCGCGTATGGTTGTATACCGATCTAATAAATACTTATATGTTCAAGTTGTTGATATGTATAATAAAGTTTTAGCTTCGTTTTCTTCTCTTTCTTCGGAGTTTGGTAAGGAAAAATTAGGGAATAATATTGAAGCGGCTCGTATTATTGGACAAAAAATAGGGGAAAAATTAAAGTCATTAAAAATTTCTAAAGTTGTATTTGATCGGAATGGATATTTGTATCACGGTAAGATTAAAGCGTTAGCAGATGCATGCCGTAGTACAGGAATAGAATTTTAAAACAGAGGCGAGTTATGAGTGAAAATAAAGAATCTCAGGAAATCCGGGCTGATAAGAAAGAAAATCGTCGTGAAGTGCGCAGAGAAAAACGTGAGCGAACTGAAGTTGTTTCGGAATGGGAAGAAAAAGTAGTAAGTTTGCGTAGAGCTGCCAAAACAATTCCTGGAGGAAAAAGATTTCGTTTTAATGCGACAGTTGTTGTTGGCAATAGAAAGGGTAAAGTTGGCTTAGGTTATGGTAAGGCCAATGAATTGGCTGATGCTATAAAAAAGGCAAAAGATAAGGCTATTGCTAATGCAGTTCCTATTCGTTTAAAAGGATCAACAATTCCTCATGAAATTGTTGGTCAATTTAAGGCATCACGTATTTTAATGAAACCAGCGACAAAAGGTACTGGAGTTATTGCTGGGGGTGCTGTACGTCCTGTATTAGAGTTACTAGGCGTACATGATATTTTAACTAAATCTTTACGTTCTTCTAATCCGGTAAATCTGATTAAAGCTACTTTTGATGCATTGACGCGTCTCTATAATATTGAAGATGTCGCTGCAAAGCGTGGCAAACCTGTTGCTGATATTTTTGGTAAATAAGGGGTATATGGATGAGTCATTTAATACTGAAGCCAAATGATGGTGCTGTAAAAAAACGTAAGCGAGTAGGCCGTGGAACAGGTAATGGTACAGGTAAGACTTGCGGAAAAGGCAATAAAGGACAAAAAGCTCGATCTGGAGGTGGAGTTCCTCTGTATTTTGAGGGAGGGCAAATGCCTCTCTATAGACGTATTCCAAAGCGAGGATTTAAAAATATTTTCAAAATAGTAAATAATGTTGTTAATCTTGAAGCTTTTAATATTTTTGCTGATAATACGGAAGTTACAATAGATATTTTGGTAAAATCAGGATTGATTAAATCTAATGGCAATCCTGTTAAGATTTTAGCTCAAGGATTGATGGAGACGCAATTTACTGCGAAAAATTTGAAAATACATGCTCATAAAGTTTCAAAAAAAGCTGCAGTTTTAATTGAACAATCTGGTTCTATTGTAGTTGTTCAGGCATAGTTTAAAAGAGGATAAGATGTCTATATTGAGCAATATGTTTCGTATTCCTGAGCTTAGAAATCGGTTATTTTTTACTTTATGTATTATGGTTATTGTTCGTGTGGGGACACAGATTTCTGTTCCAGGTATACATGTTAATAATCTTTTAGCAGCAGTAGGAACAGATACTAATAATTTTATTGCTTTTGTCAATCTTCTTAGTGGTGGCGCTTTAAACAGAGCTTCTATTTTTTCTTTAGGTGTAACTCCTTATATTACTGCAAGTATTGTTATGCAACTGCTTACTGTTATTATTCCTTCGTTTGAAAAGTTGGCAAAAGAAGGTCCGGAAGGTAGAAGAAAAATTCAACAATATTCTAGGATTGGTACATTATTTATTGCAACAATACAAGGAGTTATTTATGGAAATTATCTCCTTCAATTCAATGGGTCTATTGCTCGACAGTTTATTTTAATTCAGCCCACTCATTTTGTTGTTTTGTTTACAGTTGCTGTTGCTACAGGGACTTATCTTTTGATGTGGCTTGGTGAAAGAATTACAGAACATGGACTAGGCAATGGTGTTTCTATGATTATCTTGAGCGGAATTGTTGCTGAATTTCCTCCTGCTTTATATACTCTATTTAACACTCCTCAAGATCCTATTATTTCTTTACTTTTAGTGATACTATTTATAGGGGTTATCATGGCAGTTGTTTTTGAAGAACTGGCGCTTCGTCGAGTTCCTGTACAATATTCCAGAGCAGGTAATATGGTTCAAGGACCTACTCATTTACCTTTTAAGGTAAATCCAACTAATGTGATCCCGATTATTTTTGCATCAGCTGTTTTGGTATTTCCAGTACAGTTAGCTCAATGGTTTGGCTCTCGTGTTCCTTTTTTACAGCAGGTTTCACAAGCACTTCAACCTGGAGAATTATGGTATTCTGTTATTTATTTTATTTTGATTTTGTTTTTTGCTTTCTTTTATATTGAAATAGAATTAAATCCCCATGATATAGCAGAAAATTTGCGTCGTCAAAATGCTTTTATTCCTGGAGTTAGACCTGGAATAGAAACAGAGCAATATATATCTAATATTTTGTATAAACTAACTTTGCCAGGAGCTACTTTTTTAGGGATTATCGCTCTTTTGCCTACTTTTATTGTCAATAGATTGAAAGTGCCCCAAAATGTGGCTTATTTAATGGGGGGAACATCATTGATTATTTTAGTTGGTGTATCCTTAAATACATTAAGACAAATTGAAGCATTTCTTAATATGCATCACAAAGATGGATTTTTAACTCCTAAAAAGAGACATTATTATGAATAAAAGAATTGTGTTTTTAGGATATCCTGGGTCAGGCAAAGGGACACAAAGTGAATTATTAAATCAGAAATTTGGTGTTTTTGTACTATCTACAGGTGATGCTTTTCGGCATATGATAAAAGATGGGGTTGGAGAAACTGCAAATATTATTCGCTCTTATGTAAATAAGGGAGAGTTGGTGCCTGATGATTTGACATTCCAAGTGGTCCAAGAATCATTACCGGATTGTGAAAATGGATGGATTTTGGATGGTTTTCCTCGTAATCTTCGCCAAGCAGAATTATTAAAAGATTTCTGTACTCCTACAGATGTTATTTTATTTCATATTGAAGAAAATATAATTTTTCAAAGATTATCCGGCAGAAGGATTGCAAAATCTTCAGGAAAAGTGTATAATATCTATCTTAATCCTCCTAAAAGGGAAGGTATTTGTGATATTTCTGGTGAGGTTTTGATTCAACGTGAAGATGATCAGCCGGAAACTGTTGCTAAACGTTTAGAGATATATCGCATAGAAACAGAGCCTTTAATTTCTTACTATAAAGATGCCGGTTTGCTTAAAGTCGTACAGGCTAATCAGCCTATTGAAAAAGTTTTTGAAAACCTTAAGGAGGTTCTTCAGCTAGTATGATGGATAAAGAAGATGTCATCAAGATTGACGGTATAGTTTTGGAACAGTTACCTGGGGCTATGTTTAAGGTTAAGTTGGAAAATAAACAACAAATTTTAGCACATATTTCTGGAAAAATGAGAATCAATTATATAAAAATTCTTCCTGGTGATAAAGTTAGTATAGAATTATCTCCTTATGATTTGAGCAAAGGAAGAATAGTTTATCGTTATAAATAGAGAGGCGTTTCATGAAAGTGAGAGCATCAGTAAAACCTATGTGTGAAAAATGCCGAATGATTCGTCGGCATGGGATTCTCAGAGTGATCTGTGAAAATCCTAAGCATAAACAAAGACAAAAAGGTCAAAAAAGAGCCTAACGGAGGCATATATGGCACGTATTGCTGGACGCGAAGTTCCAAATAATAAAGCTGTGTGGATTGGTCTCACATATGTTTATGGTATTGGCCGACATTCAGCGTTAAAAATTACCGAAGCAACGCAGATCGATAAATCAAAGAAAATCCGTGATCTTACAGAGGATGAGTTAAATTTGATCCGTGATGTTATAGACAAGGACTTTAAAGTCGAAGGTGATCTTCGAACAGAACGCTCAATGAATATCAAGCGTTTAATTGATATTGGCTCTTATAGAGGGCTCCGCCATAGAAAACGGCTTCCTGTGCGCGGACAAAGAACTCGTACAAATGCACGATCATGGAAAGGTGCTCGTGCGAATGCGATTAAAAAGAAATAAGAGGATATTATGGCAAAACTAAAAAGCTCTAATAAGCGTAAAAAAGATAAAAAAAATATTGTCGAAGGGATAGTGCATATTCAAGCAACATTTAATAATACTCTTATTACTGTTACAGATATGAATGGTAATGTGATTTCTTGGGCAAGTTCTGGGGTTGGTGGTTTCAAAGGTACAAAAAAGGGGACCCCCTTTGCTGCACAGCTTGCTTGTGAAAAAGCGATAGAAGATGCGAAATTTCATGGACTTCAGTATGCTAATATTCGTGTTAAGGGACCTGGACCTGGCAGGGAGTCAGCTATTAGAGCTGTTGATGTTGCGGGTGTTAGCATTAAAAGTTTACGAGATGTGACACCTATTCCTCATAATGGATGCCGTCCCCGCAAAAAACGGCGCGCGTAAAATAGGAAGGTAAATATGGCTCATAGAGAACTTTTAAAAGAATTAATTCTTCCTTATGAATTAAAGTATGAACAAAATACTTATGAAAATAGGTATGGAAAATTTTATATTTATCCCTTTGATAAAGGTGTTGGGGTAACAATTGCTAATTCCTTGCGTCGTATATTGTTAAGTGCCATTCCAGGTTATGCTTTAACATCTTTAAAAATTGAAGGAGTGAATCATGAGTTTGATGCTGTTAAATATGTAAAGGAAGATGTTACAGATATTGTTTTAGCTTTGAAGAAAGTAGCGATATATCTTAATGATAATAGTAATTATAAAAGAATTCATCTAGAAAAACATGGTCCTGGTATTTTAACAGCAGGTGATTTAAAAGTTGATTCTACTGTAGAGATAGCGAATCCTGGCTTAGTTATTGCCACTTTAGGAGAAGATGCGCATTTGATAATGGATTTAGAAGTAGAATTTGGGCGAGGGTACCGCTCTGCAGAGGATGCTCTTTCAAAAATTGATGAAATATCGGTTATTCCTATTGATGCTATTTTTTCTCCTATTGATAGAGTTAATTTTTTAATTGAAGAATTTCGAGTTGGAGAAAAAACAGATTGTGAAAAAATTGTTTTAGAAATATGGACCTGTGGTGTTATTGATCCAGCAGATGCAATAGCTGATGCTTCTTTTATTTTAAAAAGTTATTTTTCTATGTTTATGAACTTTGAGCCTATCGAAGAATTGGTTGTTCCAGGGGTGCCAGAGAGTATTTCTCCAGAGGATGAAATTTTACAGCGTTCTGTAGAAAGCTTGGATTTATCAGTACGTTCTTTAAATTGTTTACAAAGTGAAAATATTGCTACTATTGGAGAATTACTTAATTATGATAAAGATGAATTAATGAAAATTAAAAATTTCGGAAAAAAATCTCTTACAGAGATTAACGAAAAATTAGCACTCTATAATCTTAAAATTAAGGGTGAATAAATGATATTGTATAAACTTAAGGAGTTTTAAATGCGTCATGGAAAGAAAATTGCAAAATTAAGTAAATCTCGAAGCATGCGTAATGCTCTTTTTCGTAACTTAGCGCAATCATTATTCAAATATGAAAGTGTGAAAACAACTTTAACAAAAGCAAAAGCACTGCGTCCTTTTGCAGAAAAGCTAATTACAAAAGCAAAAACAAATAGTCTTCATAATAAAAGACTTGTTCTTAAAAAAATCTATGATAGAACAATTATGGTTAAATTATTTGATGATATAGCCCCCCGTTTTCAAAATAAACAAGGCGGTTATTTGCGTATTTCTAAACTTGGTTTTCGTCCGGCAGATGGAGCAGAAATGGCTGTAATTGAACTAGTAGAATCAGAATAATATTCTTTCTTTTTATAATATATGTCCCCGTTTTCGGGGAATTTTTTTATCTTTCTAAAATTTCAGTTTAATTTAAAAATATTATATAATGTATTAATATTCTCTTGTTTTTGGAGGCTTTATGAGTTATGAACCAGTAATAGGATTGGAAGTGCATGTGCAGCTAAATACTCAAACAAAAATATTTTGTACTTGCCCTTTGAGTTTTGGACTGACTCCTAATACTGCTGTATGTCCTGTATGCCTTGGTTATCCAGGTGCTTTACCTGTTTTAAATGAAGCAGCTGTTGAGAAAGCGGTCTTAGCAGGATTAGCACTTAATTCTGGTATTAATTTATTATCGCGCTTTGATAGAAAAAATTATTTTTATCCTGATTTGCCAAAAGGCTATCAAATTACTCAAAATTATTTCCCTATTGCCACTGGAGGATATATTCCGGTACATTTAAGTGATGGGACAAAACGTAAAATTATGATACATCACATGCATCTTGAGGAGGATGCCGGTAAGTTGATACATAATGAGCATGAAAATTTTAGCCGAGTTGACTTAAATCGTGCTGGAACTCCTTTATTGGAAATTGTTTCAGAACCAGATATGCGTAGTTCTGAGGAAGCATATACTTATCTACGCGAGCTTCGCACCTTAATGAGATATGTGGATGTTAGTGATGTTAATTTGGAAGAAGGTTCTTTACGTTGTGATGCTAATGTGTCAGTTAGAAAAGTTGGTGCTTCTGAGTTTGGGACAAAAGTAGAAATTAAAAATCTTAATTCTTTTAATGGCATTCGTAAAGCGATTGATTACGAGATTGAGCGTCAAATTGCACTTTTAGAGTCGGGAGGCACGGTCGAACAAGAAACCAGGTTGTTTGATGCGAATAAAAATCAAACATTTAGCATGAGATCAAAAGCTACAGCAGCAGATTACCGTTATTTTCCGGAACCGGATCTTGTTGATGTTATACTTTCCCAGGAAAAGATTGATAATTGGAAAAAATCGATCCCGGAATCACCATTTGAAAAACGGTCGCGTTACTTGGAACAGTTTTCGCTTCCTCTGAATGATTGTAATACTTTAGTAGATGACCCAAAATTAGCAGACTATTTTGAAGAAACTTTACAGTTAGCACAACAAGATCCTAAAAAGACAGCAAATTGGATTTTGACGGAAACAATGAGTCGAATGAATGATCAAAAATTAAATATTATTCAATTTTCTCAAAAAATTACTCCTTCAGATACTGCGGAATTATTGAATTTGATTCATGATGGCACGATTAGCGGCAAAATTGCGAAAGATGTTTATGACAGCATGTTAAGTACGGGGAAAAAAGCATCTGTTTTGGTGGAAGAAAGAGGTTTAAAACAAGTGAGTAATACAGTTGAATTAGAAGTATTAATTCAAAAAATATTAGATAATAATCCACAACAAGTAGAACAGTACAAAGCCGGTAAAGATAAACTGTTTGGTTTTTTTGTTGGAGAATTAATGAAAGCAACAAAAGGACAAGCAAATCCTGTGCTTGCAAATAAGATTTTGAAAGAGAAACTTCAGTGATTGCTGCTTTTGACATTGGAAATACGAATATTAAAGCATATCTTTTTGATAATGATAATAATATTATTGCTCGAAAGTCTCGGCCTTCACCAGATTTATTTGAACCGGAGCGTTGGAAATATTTTTTGGATGACCTTGTTACATTAAATCCTGGTTTTGCTATTGCAGAAAAAAGGATTTCATGTGTTAGTTGGAAAATTTTTTTAGCACTTAGAGTTTTTTTAGGTTATGATAGCCCCCAATCTTTTAACCCTCATTGTAAATTTAATACGGATTTATTTTATCTGCCTGCGGATTCGCCTTTTGTTTTTGATGCTATGGTTCCAATTGATACAACTTTTGTTTCAGGATCAGTTGGGTCTGATCGTTTATTAGCTGCGTACAGTCTGTATAAAATGTATGGTGGATCTAATTTTTTAGCTAGCTTAGGCACTGCAACAACCATAGATTTAATTACAAATGCGGAAATATTTTTTAGTGGTATTGTTGCACCAGGGCTTGATGCTAGTTATAATGGACTGTTGTTACGTGCTCCGCATCTTCTTTCTATGTCTCAATTGCCAACCCCGGAGAAATTATTGGGTACTACGCTAGAACAAGCTTTGTCGAGCGGAATTTTTATGGGTCATGCTGTCATGGTAGAATCACTTTTCAGCCGAATGAAACGAGATGCAGCTCTTGAAGGAGATATAAATTTAGTGCTAACAGGAGGTCGTGCGTATAGTGTGAGCCCGTATATTCGTTTGGCTCATACAGTACGAGAGGATTTGGTGGCATATGGATTAGCATTAATGCCTTCTTGGCAAAAATCTATTGATCAACTCAAAGTTGATGACTTAATACCTCAGGAAGACACACAGGCAGAATATAATACGAAAAATGATAATTTTCCATCGGAAGATCAACCAGTGGATGAAATTTGAAGGGAAGTTAATGCAGTGTAGATTTTATTTTATTATTTTGATGTTACTTAGTTTTCAAAATGTTGTTTTTTCTCAAAAAGTAAAGGAAAGTTTTGTTGTTGTGCCGAAAAAATCGACAAATCAGCATCAAGTACCTCCTCAAACTAATACAGTGCCACCTAAGACAATCCAAGAATCATTTGTTACTCCTGAACAAATTACTAATCAGGTTCGAGAAGAGCCTCAATATTCTGAAATCAAAGGTTCCGGACGTGAGCAAATGGTAGAAGAATATCTTAAAAATAAAGATCAAATAGATACTTCAAAACGCCAAACATTAGTTCCTACGCAAAAAGCACCAAAACCTCCTACATATCCTCAGAACAAGCCCACTTTTGTACCTATTGATGCTATTGTTTTGGATGCTGGGCATGGTGGGAAAGACCCTGGCGGCATAGCAAATGCTATTGAGGAAAAGAGACTGGTATTGACGCTGGTTAAAAAAACACATGCATTATTTCGTTCGAACAATAAAGATTTATCGATTTATGTAACAAGAAAGTCTGATAATTTTGTTTCTTTGGAAGAACGAGTTTCCAAAACTGCGCGCTGGTCCACCAAAAAGAATATTCTTTTTGTTTCTGTGCATGGAAATATTGCGTTTAATAAAAAAGTAGAAGGACTGGAAATATATACATTATCTGATAAAGCTAGTGATCCTGAAGCTTTGGAAGTGGAACGTCTTGAAAATGCTGGTTTTACGGTAGAAGATATCCGGCAAACTGATACTTTGTATTCGATTTTAGCAGATCTTGTTCGTGACAGTACGCGCAAACAATCTGAGTGGCTTGCTCACTATGTTTATGATGATATCCTACGTAGTGGTCATGTGTTGGGACGCGGTCTTAAGAAAGCTAATTTTTTTGTGTTAAAATATAATACAGTACCGTCGATTTTGATAGAAGTAGGATATATGTCCAGTCCTTCAGAAAGCCTAAAACTCAAATCTGAGGATTATCAAAATAATCTGGCTGAAGGAATTTTTAGAGGAGTTTCTCGGTTTATCGAAGAGTATAATAAAACTGAAGGATTCACTCGATGAATATTTTTAAAAAAATTGCAGCAAAATTAAAATTTTTGTTATACCGTTTTAAAAAAGAATCATTTTTTGTTTTTATTGGATTTGTTTTATTTACTGTTATACGTTTAGTTTTTATTGTTGCTGCAACAAATACTTTTTATTACCAAAACAAAAATAACAGCAAATTTTTACATGAAAGACGGAGAATTAAACCTTTACAATTTGAAAGTCCACTTCAAGCATTAGTGCGTCTTTATATTTCTGGAGGTTTAAATTATGATGCAAAAATTCCTTTTTCTTCTGAATCTCAAATTTTGGGAATTTATCACGACAGCCAGATGAAAAATTTAGTGCTCGATTGGAACAGTTTTTTTGTAAGAGATCTTCAAAATGATAATATCGATACAGATATGAAATTGTTATTTAAAACATTGAAGGAAAATACAAGTGTTGAAATGGTATATTTTCTTGTTGAGGGTGGTCTAAATGGATTGTACTGGAATGATATGTTGCTTGATAAAGGAATTAATTTGAAAAATAAATTTTAAATTCTCTTGCTCTCTATAATTATGTTCAGTAATTTTGTATACGAGAAAAATATAGAAAATTTTTCTAAAAATATTAAACTTTTAAAGGTTTAGTTTCCGAAATATTTTTAAGGAAAAAATATTATTTTTCTTGACAATATATAAAAAAAATAGCAAAATACAATATATTGCTTGAAAAAAGTATTATTAACCGAAAAAAAATACAAAGGATAGGTAAAATTTCCTAAGGAGAGGACTATGAGACAAGTAAAAATTGTCATTTCGTTTATGTTAGCTCTTGGTGTCTTTGTGCCAATAAATGCAATCGAAAGCACCTTGATTGATTTTACGACCTACAACGATAATATTCGTCAGGTTATGGAGAAAGATCAAGAAGTTTATGAGCAGATTGTTGCAGAAAAACCTGAGTTAGATATCCGTAACGGAGGATGGCCTGATTTCAAATTTGAAGCAGATGATTGGAATCTAGAAAATTGGAGAGTTGTTTTGAATGCGTCATCCAAAACAGTTGAAAATGATAAAGATTCTTTGACGAAAAATACTCCTAGCAAACAATATGGTAACGTACTAGGTATTCGTTTAAATTTTCATCCTTGGAAGAATGCATTTTGGGCTACTGTGACTAAACCTTTTTATTTTTCACCAACTTATACCGATGGAAAATTTGTTTCGCAAGATGATAATAACAAGGATAATGGTTTGGCTATAGGATTGTTAGTTAATGTTGGCCAAATAAGATCTGTTCAATCATGGATGTATGGTCTTAATTTTAAATATAATGCAGGAATTCGAGTTCGGAATGAATTTAATCAATTAATAGAATTTGGTATGGGATCTTTATATTATGAAGGTTGGAGACGTCTTGGATGGCATAATCCTTATTATTTAGAAGATGTTAATGATTGGACACCAACTAAAAATCCTTTATATCCTTATTCTTTACCTTATGTTAAATTTGATTCTTTAGCTTTTTATAAACCTGAAGGTCAAGATAGTCAGTATTTTATTACTTATGTAAAAGATGTAACTATGGATTATGATTATGCTGTTTATCGAGAAGATGCAGATATAGATGATGAAGCGATTTGGCATATTATTTCTACAGAAGCTATTAATAAAAGAGTTTCTATTTCTCAGAAGCTAGCTGAAGAGTTACTTTTAAGAAGAAATCTTCTGAAATTAAAACAAGTTTCTGAAGATGCAACTACAAATCAACAGCAGCAAGCTGCAGGTAACTAGAAATAATAAAGACTGCTTAATTTAAGCAGTCTTTATTGCTATATTATTAAAATTGTATTATATGATCTTTTATTTTGCTGAGCTCATAAAAACGCATAAATCCATAAGTACTATAATGTTAATTTTGTTAATTTTAGATGTATAAATCTTTATCAAATCTTATAAAAATATATAAGCTAAAAGTAGTTTATTCAAGGATATTTACTCTGGGTCATTTATTTTTAAAGGATCAATAATTTCAAGAATTTTGAAATTATCATTTTCCTTATTAAAGATTATTTGAATGTATCCTTTTTTATTATTCTGTGTGTCCAAAATAAACATTTCTGTTGTGGATTTTCCTGTATTAACAGTATTATCCCATGAAAATAAAAAATTTTTTTCTTTCAAACTTTTTATTTTTTGTAAAGTGTTTTCTGTGAATTCAATTTTAGGATGCGTGTCGAGGTTTTTGCTTTTATTGAGTAAATTGATCAGCTGGTAACCTTGATCCGATGAAGGATCTAAAATATTATCTGCTAAATATAATTCCATAGGATCTAAATCGGATTGGATAAATGCTTGAGAAATATTTCCTGGCAGATTTGTAATCCATACCGAATCTTTTGGAATAAGCAGAGAAATCGTATTTGTTTTATCATTTTTTATCCAAGTCAGTTGTCCTTGCCATTCTTGGGGATAGTTATGTTCAATTTGTAAAACTGTCGTTTCTACAGGTATGGTCCATATTTTTTTCTTTCTGCCGATACTTTTATTAGTAATGGTAATAATAAAATTTGTTGCGATGGCACTGATAGAACTGTTAAAGAATTGCTTTTGGTTTGTGAGTTTAAGTAACTCTGAATTTATTTTGTTTGATTCTCCGCTTTCTTCAGAAGAGCGGTGAAGTGAAGCAGTTTCAATGAGATCCTGTTTGTTAAATGTAATATAGCGGTATTTTTCAACGAGGGTGTCTGCAAGCTCAAAACTGCTGAATGATGAATTTTCGAAACTTGCAATAAGTATGCTCGTATTAAAAAGAAAATCCCATAAATAATTCTCAGAATTTTGAATTGCTAAATTTTGTAAAAGAAATCGATTTCTTTTTTGTATATTCTTAGCCCAGAGGGGGTCAAGTTCCTTAATGACAGACCACGTCATATACTGCACAAGACTTTCAATGAAAAGGCCATCTGTCGGATCATGCCGTAATAATCCCGGAAAGTAACTGTGATATGTTTCGTGGATCAATGTTTCGATAAGGCGTTTATCGGCAGGCCCGGAAAAATAAAAATTAGTTTTCGACTCTTTTACTGCTAGGCTGCTTAATTTATTATCAATAAAAATAAGATTGCCTAAAAATTCTCCATCAGCGAATTCTTCTGATTTTCCAGGAATAGTCAGATCAATAGGCATAATATGAAATTGACTCAGAGGAAATCTATATTGCTTTTGTCGAATAATGTTCCAAAACGGTAAAAATTCTCGTTTCACAATTTGAACAAGATTGGTATTTTCCGTGTATACATAAATATTATCAATTTGATGTCTTGGCTTATCGGTGATAATGAGAGTCGAGCTCAACCCTAAAGAAGATAGTTCGTTTTTCCAAGAAGAAGTGCGAATTCCCGGAAGGTTTGTCTTTCCTTTGATTAAAGCACTTCCTATTACAGGATACAAATCATTGCTTGTTGATATCTCGAGCTCTAAGTTCGCTTCCAAATCGTTGTCAGGAAGCGGAAACCATATCTTCCGCGCATCCAGAAAAACAAATTTTTCTGTTACTGTAAATCGTGCATCTTTATTTTGAGTAAGCAATGCCGTTTTAATAGTGATTTTTGTTCTTTTATCGGGTTCTATTTTATAAGGTAATGTAATAACAATCAGCTTGTAATTGCCACTTGGCTTTACAGTGAATGATGCTTCTGTATTTTGCTGGGTTAATGACAGAATTTGAACATCAGGATGTACCACAACAGACCAAGTTTGCTGCGCAGATTGGCTATTATTGTGAATGGTATAGACAAATTTACCATTAAGAGCTGGAATTTTATGATCAAAATGCACAGTACCTTTAATAGAGACAGTATCTAAGATGCTAGCAGATAAATGTACGGGTGTCAAGAAAAGAGAAAATAAATATATTTTATTAATCATATTTATATTTTTATGTTTTTTTAAGAAATCTTTTTACTATATTTTTGAAAAAATGTGCTATTTTATAGAAAATATTATTGTGCATTTTTTTTTGTTTTTTGAGACCATTACTTAATTCCTCTGCATTGAAATCTCTGCGTGTTATATTTTCTTCCAGCTCAATTGCTAAAGCAGTTTCAGGATCGATATCTTTGACCAGCACATCAATTTCTTGCCATCCTAACTCTTTCGCGGCTGTAAGACGGCGTTCCCCTGAAATCAAAACATTTTTAGTAGTAATGACAATAGGATGGAGTTGTCCATGGACCGAGAGACTATTTTTAAGCGGTTCCAAATTGCCAAGATCTTTACGGATCCTCTCTTTGACAATAATTTTTTCTACTCCGATTTTCATGAAAGCCTCCTCTATATTGTATGTTTGTTCAGAGTCCGCAGTTTTGTGTAAAGTCCTTTAAGTGCTAATAGTTCTTGATGAGTGCCATATTCAATAATACGGCCGTCCTGCATGACAACAATCCGATCTGCTTTTTCTATTGTTGACAGCTTATGGGCAATAATAATTGTTGTTTGATGTCTGTAGATATTTTCAAGTGCTTGGGTAACAGCTTGTTCTGATTCGGCATCCAAGGCACTAGTAGGTTCGTCAAGCAGCAGAATCTGAGGTTTTCTGAGCACTGCCCGCGCGAGAATAATACGTTGCCGCTCTCCTCCAGAAAGATTGCTACCATAATCTCCAACTTCAGTTTGATATTTTAGCGGAAATTTGTCAATAAATTGGTGGGCATTGGCTAGTGTTGTTGCAGCCACAATTTCATCATAAGTAGCATTAGGCTTGGACAGTGTAATATTGTTTCGTATGGTATCGCTAAAAAGACTAGTATCCTGAGTAACAATAGCAATTTTTTCACGGATCGATGAGGCACTGAACTCAGCAATATTTTTTCCATCAATGAGGATTTTTCCTGATTCAGGCTTGAAAAGTTTCGGAATCAACGATACTAGTGTGCTTTTCCCTGAGCCGCTCATGCCAATTAAAGCAATGGTTTCGCGCGGCTGTATTTCCAAATCGATGTCATAAAGAATCTGTCGTTCTGGAACGTACCAAAAATTAACCGATTCAAATTGAATATAGCCTTTGATAGAGCCGATATCAATGCCTGTTTCGTGTTCTTCTGGAGTGTTTAAAATATTAAATACTCTTTCCAGCGAAGGCCCCAATTTTTTAACAACCAAAATAAGTTGATTAAATGAAGAGATAGGTTCCGAAAGCACAATAGCCATAGCAACAAATTTTGTAACGGATGCTGTATCTGCGATTCCAGCACGGATGCCAACAGCTCCTAGAGCTAATAGTAAAATAACGGCCGTAATTCCTAAAAAGTCTGATGCAGGTAATGCAAGCAGCCTAATTTTAATTTCTTTATCCGCTAGATCCAATTGATGATCATTTTTTTTCTTAAAGCGGGCAATTTCTGTATGTTCACTGTTAAAACCTTTAATTACAATAATATGACGAATAGTTTCAGCGAAAATTTTTGTCAGATGAGCAATATTTTCTTGCATGCTCCGTCCAAGTTTCTGCACCTGTGTGCCTATTAGGCCTAAAATCAGGGCAATAGCCGGCCCTAAAACAATAAAATACAGCGATAATTTCCAATTAATTACGAACATCATGCTTATTATAGCAATGACAGTCAATGGCTGGGCTAGTAATTGTACCATAACATTTGTCAAAAAAGTTTCAACCAAAGTGATATCGTTGGAAGCGATTGACAAAATTTCTGAAGAATCATGCGTCCTGTAGTATGAAACTGGCAGTTTGACGAGCTTTTGGTAGAGACGGCTTCTCAGGGTGTGAGCTACGCGTATAGCCAGCTTGCCAGAAAACAAGTACATTGTATACTGAGCTCCTGACCATAAAAAAGCAAATCCAAATAAAATACCAATTGTTTTTACGTTAAGGAGGGATAAATTTTGAGTGATGAAAACGCCGTTGATAAAATCTCCGATTAAGGTTGATATGCCAGTGCGTCCTGTAACAAAAAGCAATGCGGAAATCACAGAGATAGTCAGCTGGAGTTTGTAATGCCGGAGCATGGAAAATAAACGCCTAATCGGAGTCACTTGTTTCACTGTTGAATTCCTTATTGTTTTAGATCAAGTCCAAAAAATTAACACTTAATTAACACTTATATAAAGAATACGATTTTCTTGCGATTTTTGCAAGACTTTAGCAGTTATTTTTCCTAAAAGTTCTGTAAAGTTGAAAATTTTGAGAAAAAAAGTTATAATTAAGGAAAAATGGATTATAAAGTAATGTCAAAAAACAAAATCATATTTTTTTTCTTACTGTTTTTTCCAGGCTTTGGTTTTGCAAATCCTGAGATAGCACCATATGTGCTGGATGGTGAATTAGCGCTTTTTGTTCCTGTCCTCAAAACTGGTTCTGGTGATCTCCTTCAGCTAATCAAAAAGTTTACCGGTGCTGAATATGAAAAAAGTATCTCTTTATTGCGGGCACGTTTAAGGGATCGTTTAGGTGTTAGCATTTTAAATCCCCATGGAGCTGCTTCTATCGGCATTGATGAGAATGGTGCTGTAGCTTATGTTCATCTTGCTCCAAAGAAAGGTTATATGATTTTTACAATAAAAAATAAAAACCTTTTGACATCTTATCTCGATCGTCTGCCTGTACCTATGCCGTATCGTATTGAAGGAAATTTTATTATTTTTTCTGCTTCTCCGGAAATATTGGAATTTTATCGCTTTAAGGGTCTGCAAAATACTTCTGAATTTAAACAAATTGCTAAAGCTTTGTCATTTCGTTGGGATCAGAATTTTGTTTGGATGACAGCTAATTATTTGAATGAACGCAAATCTTCCCTGAAGTTACACCCTTTTCCAGAAGGTGACAGGATCGGCGGCATTTTCAGCATCAACTACGATGATATTACATTGGATCTATATACAGTCTATAAGGATCCACAGGTACAATCAGCATTGCGAAAGAGTATGGTTCCTTACAAAACACAAAGAATCAATTTTCTTGATTACGAAGATGGAACAGCGGCATTAATAGGGCAAACTTATTTAGATACCTCTGCTTTCATTGATGCAATAGGGGCTATCGATAAGGCGGATGAATTGGGTGTGAAAAATCTTCTTAATAAATTCGAACAAGCCGGTATTAATTTGAAAGATGGTTTTTTCCGCTATATGGGCGGGAGAAACTCTTATATAGTACGTGCGTTTGATATTCAAACAAAAAATATTGATGTCACATTAATCAGTCCTGTAGTGAGCCAAGATAAAGTAGAACAATTTTTTGTAAACACTGTCAATTTGGCTCATAAAAATGGTAAAAAAATTAAAGGTAAATCGCTTTTTACTCGTAATTTTTATGGTTGGGATACTGGTGATTTTGTTGTTTGGTTTGGTTTAGCTGAAGGGCATGCTATAATTACTACTTCCGAAGACAGTTTGAATAAATTAGTGCATAATATTTATGAGAATAGAAAAGGTTTTCTTAGTCAAGTACCTCCTGCATTTCAGCGGATTAGCAAGACTATATATGGAGGACGTTTTTATATTAATGCGGCACAAGTTTTGCAAACAGTGCGATCGCCATTTTTTCCTTTGCCATATGATTTTATGGTAGCTTTAGAGTCTATTGAATGGTATTTTTATCTGGAAGAAGTGGATGCAAAAATAGGGCGTCATGATAGCATATCGATTAATTTTTTTAAAAAATAACAAGATTCTCAGGTATTTTTGATTCAAATACTTGCGATTTTTTTCCAAAAGTAATATAATAATTAATCTGATTGTGTTATTTTGGCAGGTTTTGTTTATGGAAAAGCAATTTGTGGCTTTCGAAGCTGTAGGTAATCGCTATTGTATTGAAATAATGGATGTACAGGAAGTGTGTCGCGAAAATACAATGACATATATGCCTAATTTTCCTGATTTTGTTGAAGGTGTTATTAATCTTCGGGGAAGAATAACACCTATTATCTCTATACATAAAAAAATATATTCTCAAAAATGGTCTGTTGAAGAACAAAATAGAGATAATTTTTTTGATCTGCCCAAGAGTGAGTTGTCATTAGAATCCAAATCTTCTCATGAAAAGGATGTTGGCAATAAACATCAACAGGTAAAAACATCTTCCTATAAACTGATTATTGTAAAAATAGGTTCTGTACTTGTTGGGTTGTTAGTAGATAATTTGGATAAAATTCTTACTGCAAATGATTCTGATATTCAAAATGCGGAAGCAATGGGTCATATGAATCAGGCTGTTATTTTGGGTATTTTGCATGTAGGGGAAGAAATTTACGTTGTCTTAAATACAAAAAGTATTCTTGACAGTGAAGAAGAACAGGCACTTCATGCCCAATTAAATGGTAATTAGCCGGTAGTAGAAACTACAGTAGTATAGTGAAATTTTAATTCTTTGAGAGGAAAAACAATGAAAAAAAAGTGGCTTATAACTTCATTTTTATTTACAACTGTAATGCTTTATGCCCAAGAAGCTGAAGTAACGGCTCCTGAAGAACCTGCTCAAGAGGTTGCCGTTGATACAGAACAACAAGAAACATCTGTGCTTGAAAATGAGACATCTCCTACAGAAAAAATGTTTGTTGATAATGTGGGTTATACCTTAAAACAGGGTGATATGCTTTATGCTTCGCCAATGGCTCGCTTTGAAGTACAAGGTGTTGATGAACAATCAGGATTGGAAAATATATTTGTTTCCATTGACGGAGGTGAATATGCTTTTTATAAAGCTCCTATTGCATTAACAGAAGAGGGTAATCATACAATTTCTTATAAATTTGTTGATAGAGTAGGAAATGTGTCTTATTCCAAAGTTTTTGAGGTGTATATTGATGCTACGGCGCCTCGAGTATTAGAACCTTTATTTGATCCGATACCCTATAAGGCGTCTGGATATACTTATGTTGGGTTGAATACAAAGATTAGATTTAAAATGTTTGATGATATAACAGGTGTTGCATTTACTGAGTTTTCCACTAATAATCAAGATTTTGTCCGGTATGAAAATGAATTTACTTTATCAAACCTAGGATATTCTTCAAATACTATTTTGCATTTGTATTATAAAGCTACTGATATGGTCAGCAATGTTACAGAAGTTCGGAAAACAACTTTATATTTAGATGCTACACCTCCTGTTGTTGATGTTTTTGCCCGTGCCTATGAAACTAATGGTATTCGTTATATTTCTTCACGTGATCCTATTTATGTGGGTGCGTTTGATAATGAGACCAAAGTGGATAAGATTTTATTTTCTATTAATGATGGTGAATATCAAAAATATGATGAAGAAATTGCGATTAGGCTCAAAGATGCTGATGAATATGATATCAAAGTGAAAGCTGTTGATATTGTCGGAAATGAAAGTGAGGAAGTTGTGTATAGTGTTGTTGTTGATATGCAAGCTCCTTCAGGTGATGCATCTTATATTGGTGACGAGAATAGCATGACTACCGAATCTTCTCAACCTATGACTGAAGAAGAGAATTCATCTAATTCATTTGAAGAAGAAAAAAATGAGAAAGATACTGATTCTGTTGTAGTGCCTACAGAAGAAGAACCTACTACATTAGCTGTTGAAGCCAGTAATGAAGTACCTTCTGGCGAAATATCTCCTGTTACTGAGTAAAAAATCCAATATAAAATATTGTTAAGGGTAATCTTTTGATTGCCCTTATTATATAAGGGGTGAATATGGCAGGTCATAGTAAATGGGCCAATATAAAACATAGAAAAGGTGCACAAGATGCAAAACGTAGTAATTTGTTCTCAAAGCTAGCTAAAGATATTATTATTGCAGCAAAAAATGGTTCCGATCCTGGTTTGAATATACGGTTGAGAGCAGCTATTGATAAAGCACGCAGTGCTAATATGCCCAAAGATAATATAGAACGCGCACTTAAACGTGGATCAGGTGAGCTTGATGGTGTGAATTATGAATCATTTGTTTATGAAGGATATGGTCCTGGAGGAGTTGCGGTATTGGTGAATGTGACGACGGATAATAAAAATAGAGCTGCAGCTGATGTTCGTAATGTGTTCTCGAAATTTGGAGGAAGTTTGGGTGAGCCGAATTGTGTTGCTTGGATGTTTAATATGAAAGGGTATATGGTATTTGATAGTACTTTAGTTGATGAGAACAATTTGATGGAAGCGGCATTAGAGGCAGGTGCTGATGATGTAATTTCTGAAGATGGGGTTATTGAAGTATTTATTTCCTTAGAAAACTACAATACAGTGAGTGATTTTTTAGAAAATGCTGGCTTTAAACCTAATAGTTCTGAAATTACTCAAGTACCTCAAAATAAAATTGCACTCGATAAGGAAAAAACAATATCTTTTCTCAAATTGGTAGATGCTTTGGAAGACTTGGATGATGTGTCGAGTGTGTCCAGTAATGCTGATCTTGATGCGCAAGCAGCTCAAGAGTTTCATAGTTAAGGGAGGCTATATGCCATATAATAAACAACAAATCTTTGAAACAGTTGACTTTTTTAGAAGTAAAAATATTAAAAAAATTGATATTGCTGTAGTTTTAGGTTCTGGATTGTCTTCTATCGTTGATATTTTTCCGGATAAGGAAATTATTCCTTATCATCAAGTGCCCAATATGAATAGTTCTAGTGTTGCGGGCCATTCAAGTAATTTCGTATATGTTGAGCATCATGGCAAGAATGTTTTGTTGATGCAAGGGAGACGCCATATGTACGAAGGTCATGATGCCTTTACAACTGCGTTTCCCATTGCTGTTGCTGGAGAACTTAACGCTCGTACAGCAATATTGACGAATGCGGCTGGTTCAATCAATCCAGATATTCATGTGGGTGATATTATGCTTATTTCCGATCATATCAAAACGCAGAATGATTCTCCATTGATTGGAGTAGAAGGAAATCAACGTTTTCTAGATATGCAGAATGCTTATGATGTTAGTTTACTACCTCATCTTAGTGAAGCATTTGGTGTTAAATCTGGAATATATGGTTCAGTGCTGGGTCCTCAGTACGAAACGCCAGCTGAAGTGCAAATGTTCCGTAAATTAGGAATAGATGCAGTAGGGATGTCGACTGTGATGGAAACTATTTTAGCGCGGTATTACAAAATGAGGGTACTTGGTTTTTCGATGATTACTAATCAAGCAGCTGGGTTGGGGGCGGTTCCTATAAATCATGAAGAAGTATTACAACAAGGAAAGTCAGCTGGTGGTCGACTTGCTTCTATTGTTGGCCATTTGTTGATTTGTAATACAGCAAATCTATAAAAACCAATAACTTAAAAATAGTGGAGAATCAAGCAATGTCAATAGTTCTGGTGATTTTTTAATTCGGTAAGTAGCATTAGATTTTAAAGGATTGTTGTATTTGTTAATATGAAAAACAATAGTAATATGTGCTTTTTGCTGATAACCTTCTTTTGCAAATTGTTGTAGTTGCTGTAAAGTAGTATAATTTTCTGAAGGAATGATTTCCGGAAGTAAAATATGAACTTCATTTAAAGTAGGTGTTTTGTCCAGCAAAATAAAATCAATTATATCATATGTTTTTTCGATAGTATTTTCTGCTTCTTTTTTATTTTTTCTTTCGATAATTTGTGCTTTGAGAAAAATAAAACTATGTTCCGTTACAGTTTGTTCAAATTTTTCTAATTTATCGCCAAATAAAAATAATATAATAGCATCATTTTCTGTATTTAATGTAAAGCGTCCCCAAGACCGTCTATTGCTATGCATAATATTGATATCACTAACATAGCCCAGTAAACTGATCTGAGTATTGAGAGGCAGAATTTCTTTTAATTCGTCTTTATAACTACTTAATTTTCCGGTTTTTTGGTAAATTGTATTGAATAGTTTTCCAGTAAAATAAAATCCGAAAACTTTAACTTCATTTTGAAATTCTTGTTGAGTAGTAAGGGGAGGAATATTTCTGTCGAATTTTAATCCTCCGTCTGAAGCAGCTTTTATTTCTTCAATTGAAAATAAAGAAAAATTTGCATCGGGATCTGTTTCTTTTTTTTCATAGTAAGAATATAACATATTGAGATTTTGCGGATTTAAAATAATTGCTTTTTCCACTATTACTTCTTTAGGATCAAAAAGAGAATCAAAAGCACCTGCTTTGATAAGAATTTCTGTATTATTTTTTCGAATATCGCTACTATTAGCTGTGCGTTCAACAAAATCTTCAACACTGCGATATTTTCCTCCCCATTTTCGCTCACGGGTGATTTCTTCGCTGACTTTTTCTCCTAATCCTTTAATAGCATTGAAACCATAACGAATATAAGGAATTTTGTTTTTATATTCTACGGTAAAATTTCCTTCACTGATATTAATATCAGGAGCAAGTATATCAATGTTGCTTTTTCGGATTTCGGTTATATATTTTGCTAAATCTTCATGTTTGTTAGTGTTAAAACTCATTAAAGATGCCATAAATTCTGCAGGATAATGTACTTTCAGCCAAGCTGTCTGGTATGCCAGTACTGAATATGCCACAGCATGAGACTTATTAAAGGCATAATTTGAAAATGGGATCAGCAATTGAAATAAATGTTCTGCTAATGAAGCATCATATCCTCGTGCAACAGCTCTGTTGATCCATTGCGGACGTATTTTTTCAAGTTCGTCTGGTTTTTTCTTAGCCATGATCCGACGTACAACATCGGCTTCACCCAGAGAAAATCCTGAAAGTATCTGCGCAATCTGCATAACTTGTTCTTGATAAACAATAATGCCGTATGTATTCTTGAGAACGGGCTCAAGGTCGGGATGATAACAATCAATTTCTTGTAAGCCATGCTTGCGCTGGATAAATGACGGAATATTATCCATAGGTCCAGGGCGATACAGAGCATTCATGGCAATTAAATCTTCAATATTGGTTGGCTGCAGCTGTTTGATGTATGAGGTCATGCCTTGAGATTCGAATTGAAAAATGCCTGCTGTTCGTCCCGAACTGAATAATTCAAAAACTTTTGGATCGTCCAGTGGTATTTCGTTGGGATCGATACGTTTGTGATAGTGAATAAAAATTTGTTGCAGACAGTCTTTAATGATTCCCAAGTTGGAAAGCCCAAGAATATCCATCTTAAGCAAACCATTGTCTTCAAGGTATTTACCTTCAAACTGTGTTGTAACAGTATTAGAACGATCTTTGTATAGAGGCACAATATCCGAAAGCTTTCGCCTCGAAACAATCAATGCAGAAGCATGAGTGCCTAAGTTGCGGATGCGGTTTGCTAATTGAATAGAATATAAGATCCATTGAATTTCTTGTTCATTAGGACCATTGAGAATATTTTTTAGTTCGGATAAAACCTCAGACTGTTGTGCAAGGTCTGCATTAGCATCCATTAACGCTGAAATCTCGCTGACTCGTTTGAGTGGAATATCCAAAACACGTCCTACATCTTTTAATACTGCTTTTGCTTTGTTGTAGCCGAACGTGACAACGTCAGCTGTTTTATCGTTACCATAGCGTGTACGTAAATATTCTTTTACTTCATCACGCCGTTCGTCTTCAAAGTCAATATCAATATCCGGCATTGAGACGCGTTCGGGATTCAGAAATCTTTCAAAAAGCAAATCATATCTTAAAGGGTCAATATTAGTAATATCCAGAGCATAACTAAGCAAAGCTCCTGCAGCTGATCCTCGCCCTGGACCAACCAAAATACCATTTTTTTTAGCATACTGTACAAAATCACCAACTACTAAAAAATAGTTCGGAAATCCCATCTTGCAAATCATATTAAGTTCCCAATCTAAGCGTTCTTTATATTTTGGTGGTAAATTTCCGTTGAATTTTAAGGTTAGTGCTTGCATGCTTTTTTCACGCAGAAATTGTTCACTTGTCATTCCCAGTGGTACAGCATATTGTGGACTTTGGTCTCCTTCCGCTTGAAATGGAATGGATTCACAAGATTCAGCTACATATTTTGTATTGGTAATGGCTTCTGGAATGTCTTTGAATAATTCATACATCTCAGTTTCTGATTTGAAATATTCAGTACCATTACGTGGAGATGTGTTTGCCATTGTTTCTTTTTCTTTAATACATGTTACGATATCGAGTAAAATTAAATCTTCTGGTTGCATATATTTAACTGGATTGGATGCAATAAGCGGAATATCAAACTGATATGCAGATTCTATTAGAATATGGTTAGCTGTTTTATCTTGAGGAATATTTCTATCTTGAATTTCAATAAAAAAATTGTCTTTTCCAAAAAGTTCTTGATAAAAATTGATTGTTTGATGAAGTTTGTCAATATTTTTTTTGTAAGCGTAGTGCCAGAGTTCACCTGTGTAATCAGATGAAAGACAAATAAGTCCTTCAGAAAAATCTTTAAGTAAATTTTTATCAGCATTAAAACGTCCAAAATTGCCGTCATCGTATCCATTGGAAATGATTTTTAATAAATTTTGATAACCAGTGTGATTTTTCGCTAGTAAAATAAGAGAATAACTGGGAATTTCAGGTTCACCTTTTTGGGGTCGTCGTGAAAATCTTGATTCTTCCATAATATCCAGCTGTGTCCCAAAAATCGGTTTTATCCCAGAGCTTAATGCTTTTTTTCCAAATTCAGGAACCGCATGCATATTGTTTCTGTCTGTAAGCGCAAATGCAGTATATTTATATTCAAGTGTCTTTTCAATTAGTTCATCAATAGTTGGTATTGCATGCAGAATAGAATAATGTGATTGAACATGTAAAGGAACAAAAGAACTCATATATCTCCTAGAATAAAGGGAAGGCGAACCTTCCCTTTGCTATTATTGTATTTAGGGTTAGCGTGAGTAAAACTCAATAATAAGGGGAATATCTCCAATAACAGGTACTTCTGTTCGTGTCGGATAGTATGACATTTGTGCAGACATTTTAGTAGCATCTCTTTCAACATATCCAGGAATGATAATCGAACCATCAGCTACAGCATTCACGAAGATTTCTTTATTCTTACTTTTTTCTTTAAGAGAAATAATATCGCCTATTTTTATTTGATATGAAGGAATATCAACTTTTTTGCCGTTAACAAGAAAGTGACCGTGATTAACGGCTTGGCGTGCTCCATATATCGAAGAAGAAAATCCTGCTCTATATACAAAAGCATCTAAACGACGTTCTAAAAGCTGTACTAATAATTCTACAGTATTTCCTTTTAATCGTACAGCTTCTGTATAGTAGCGGCGCATATGCTTTTCAGAAATATTATATTGAGCACGTATTTTCTGTTTTTCTAAAAGCTGTGTTTTATAAACAGACATTTTTCCACGGAATTTTTTATTTGCAGCGGCTTGTCCGGGTGCATGAGGTTTTTTTTCCATAATTTTTGCCGCTTTTCGTGTTACGGCGATTCCTAAGTAGCGCGAAATTCTAACCTTAGGTCCATTTTTTCTCATGAGATTCTCCTGCATAGTTCTTAATTCGTGCGCAGCCTGCACAAAATTAATGATACTTTCTATTATAAGGTATTTTTATTCTTTTTGCAAGGAAATTTTTGTAAAATGATTGAGTATTTTTGTGTATTTTAAGAAAAATTAATCTGTTGGGTCTCTAAATAAGCTATTAATTTCCGTAGGGGGTGCTGGATTTTTTTGCCCAAGGTGCTCATAAGCTTTATGGGAGGCCATACGTCCCCGCGGCGTCCGTTGAACAAAGCCATTTTGGATAAGATAGGGTTCAATAACATCTTCAAGGGTTTCAATTTCTTCGTTGAGTGTTGCTGCTAAAGCCGATATACCTACGGGACCGCCCTGATAATATTCGATGATAATTTGTAGAAGCTTTCTGTCAAGTGCATCTAGGCCTTCTTTGTCTATTTCAAGTTTTTCAAGGGTTTTATGAATGAAAATATCATGCACAATAGCTAAATCTTCCACTAAGGCAAAATCGGCAATGCGTTTCAAAAGCCTGTTGGCAATACGAGGAGTACCACGTGACCGTCGAGCAAGCTCCTGAGCCCCTGACTCGTCAATTCCTATATCAAGAATCCCTGCAGAACGAGTAATAACTTGAGATAGCTCCTCAATAGAATAAAATTCCATTCGTTCGATAATTCCGAAACGCGACCGCAGAGGAGCCGAAAGCGATCCTGCTCGAGTTGTTGCTCCTACGAGAGTAAATCTCGGCAAAGCAAATGATAAAGTTTTAGCGCCGGTGCCTTCACCAATGATGATATCCACTTTGAAATCTTCCATTGCCGAGTAGAGAATTTCTTCGAGTGTTTTGCGCAGACGGTGAATTTCATCAATAAATAATACTTCACCCTCTTGAAGTGTGGTTAGTAACGCCATTAGGTCGCCTTGTTTTTCTAGTGTTGGTGCCGAAGTAACCCGGATCGGAGCCTGAAGCTCCTCAGCAATAATATGGCTGAGCGTTGTTTTCCCCAAGCCCGGAGGCCCATACAGCAAAACATGATCAAGAGAGCTTTTTCGTTTTTTTGAGGCTTCAATATACACACTCAAATTACCTTTGAGCTTTGTCTGACCAATAAAATCATCAAGTTTTCTAGGGCGTAGAGAGTCGTCATTGTCACCGTCGTTCTTTAGAGGGTTGACCATGCTTTCTTTTATCATTCCGTATCCTTGAATTTAATCTCCTATATTCTAAGGCTAGAGGATATTTTTGTCAACTGTCTTGCACTATTGCTAATTATAAATTATAATATGAAAGAACTGTGAGGAATAATGAGATTACATGATTTTTTTTCTGACGCTCCCTATGATACTGAGATTCTGTCAATAGAAAATGACTCCAGAAACGCAGAAGTTGGTGTACTTTTTGTAGCATATGCTGGTTTTGAAAAGGATCTGCATGTTTTTGTGCCTGATGCTTACAGGCGCGGATGCCGTTATTTTGTGGTGTCTGACAGCAGAAAACAAGAATTTGCTGATCAGTTTCCAGATGCTCTGTTTTTTGGTTCTGACAACCTTCCAAAAGAATTATCCCGTTTGGTACTAGAATTTTATGCTTACCCCGACCGTAAACTCTGTCTGATCGGTGTGACAGGTACCAATGGAAAAACTACCACTGCAACACTAATCGATACAGCTCTTCGGAATTTAGGCGAACAAACCGCTTTTTTCGGAACTACGGAGTGGCGTATTGGTTTGGAAAGTTTGCCTGCTCTCAATACTACTCCTGATCTTTTGACTTTAGTACGGATGCTTAAGTCTGCAGAAGATTCGCAGATAAAGTTTGTTATTATGGAAGTGTCTTCACATGCCTTAAGTTTAGGCCGTGTTGAGGGTTTGGCATTTGACTGTGCTATTTTCACCAACCTCACCCAGGACCATTTGGATTTTCACGAAACAATAGAAGATTATTTTTTGGCGAAACGGCGATTTTTCACTGATATTCTTGGTCCATCGCCGAAAAAAAATAAAAAAGCTTTTATTAATGCTGATTGTCCCTACGGACAGCAAATTTTGCAGGTGCTAGGCGAGCGCGGCGTGCCATCAGAATCTTTTTCTCTGGAAAATGCAGGTTCGCTGAACGCTTTGGTTTATGAAATTTCTGCACAAGGTTCGCGTTTTGAAGTTTCTGGTGAAACATTATCCACTTCGATTCCAGGACTTGTTAATGTATACAATACTTTAGCTGCTTATGCTGTATTGAAATATTTGCAATTCAACCAAGCTGCTGAAGCTCTTGAGTCTGTACAAGTGCCTGGCAGAATGCAAAAATTAACTGCTCCGGATCGTGTTGTATTTGTTGTTGATTATGCTCATACACCGGATGCATTGAAACAAGCGGTTGCTGTGTTAAAAATGGTTCAAACAGAAGATACCCGTCTAATTACGGTTTTCGGGTCAGGCGGCGACCGTGATAAAACTAAACGTCCACTGATGGCACAAGCAGTTTTAGAATCGGATGCTATTATAGTTACATCTGATAATCCCCGTACAGAAGATCCCCAATCGATTATCGATGATATTTTAGGAGGATTTCCTAAAATGCGACAGAATCTTTATGTCGAACCTGATAGAGCTAAAGCAGTTCATTTGGCATATAGTTTAGCCGAACCTGGTGATATTGTGCTAGTTGCAGGAAAAGGACATGAAAAATATCAAATTATCGGTACTGAAAAGATTTATTTTTCGGACGAACAATGTATTCAGAATTTATGGGGCAGAGAGGGTGGATTATGAAAATTCTTATAACTTCTGATGTGCAAAGTACTTTGGCGCTTCATGGGCTGAAAAATGCCGAAGATTTAATTAAACTAACAGAATCTGATACAAAGATTTGCTTGTTGTCAGCACCGTTGTCTCCTGAAGAAATTGAAAAACTCCCCGAAACAGAATTTCGTATGCTGAGCCTTGGTGATTTGATTAGGCAGAATGCCATAGCGTCTCCTCCGGAATTTAAGGATATTGTTTCGCGGCCGGAGACACCTGTTGATCAGTCTGTTTTGGAGTCTTTTTATCGAAATCGGGTTATTCTAGTCACGGGCGGCGAAGGCTATATCGGTTCGGAAATTGTTGCGCATCTTTTGAGCCTGCCAATCAAGCAGGTCATTGCTTTTGGGCATGGCGAAAACTCCATTAATGAGTTGATCAAGAAGCATGGTCATCATAGAAATTTTAAGGCTGTGCTGGGTGACGTTCGTGATGAAGAAAAGTTGCGACGGGTTTTTCTCGAGCACAAGCCTAATACCATTTTTCATGCTGCTGCCCATAAGCATGTTCCTATTCTTGAGATGTATCCCGAAGAAGCTGTTAAAACCAATATTCTTGGTACAAAAAAGTTGGTATCTCTTGCTGCTGAATGGAAAGTTGAACGTTTTGTGCTCGTTTCTACTGATAAAGCTGTCAATCCAGTATCAGCGTTAGGGGCGTCTAAACGCATTGCCGAAAAAATATGTTTATCCATGGATGCTCTGATTCCTGATTGCCGATTTGCAACGGTGAGGTTTGGGAATGTTTTCGGATCGACGGGTAGTGTTGTTCCTACGTTTCTAGAACAAATTGCGCATAATCGGCCTCTTACAATTACTGATAAAAATATGGTGCGTTATTTTATGTCTATTCATGAAGCGGTTCGTTTGGTGCTGTTGGCGGGAACTATGGATTATGGGAATTTGTTTTCTTTTGATATGGGAGTTCCTATTGCGTTGGGCGAGCTCCTTGAAAAACTCTGTGCTTATTACGGAGTAGAGCCTTCACAAAGCTGTGTTAATGTGATCGGCAATCGCGGTGGCGAAAAATTTTCCGAAGAACTGATTCATTCTTTTGAAAAAATTTTAGCTTCGCCTCATGAAAAACTGTTGATTTTAGAAGATTCAGGTTCCATTTGGTCCGAGAAGGAAATAAATCTACTTTATGCTGAGTTTGTAGATGCTGCGTCATTTGGCTCGAAAGAAGAAATTTTTGCACTTTTTAATAAGTATATTTCTCATTATGCAGGCATGAATATATGAAAATAGAATTTGCACCTCCTGATCTTTCTGAAGACGATATTAATGCTGTTGTCCGTGTGTTGAGGTCAGGTTGGATTACATCTGGAGCTGTTTGTAATGAATTCTCTTCGCATCTCAATAATTATTTAAATGCACGTTATACGCTTCTACTCAACTCTGCAACTTCTGGTCTTTTTTTAGCACTCAAAGCTTATGGTATTGGCTCTGGTGACGAAGTTATTACTACTCCTTATACTTTTGCAGCTACTGCAAATGCTATTAAACATACCGGCGCAAAGGTTGTATTTGCAGATGTTGGTGAAAATAGTTTTTTTATCGATCCGGAATCTGTAGCGCAGAAAATTACGCAAAATACTAAGGCGATTATTCCTGTTGATTTTGGAGGAGCTTTGCCGGATTATCCTAAAATAAATGCTCTAGCTTGTGCACAAAAAATCCAGCCAGTTAACCGTTATCAAGAAGCTTTAGGCAGAATTCTTGTGCTGACGGATTCTGCACATTCATTAGGTGCACTGGATCAGGGGCGGCATGATTTTGCGGATATGCGTGTATTTTCATTTCATGCAGTGAAAAATTTAACGACTTCCGAAGGTGGAGCATTAAGCTTTTACTCGTTTGGTGACGAACAAATTGATGATGAATTTTATTCTATGCTGAAGACTTATGCATTGCATGGGCAGGATCGATCTGCTCGTGAAAAATTTTTAGATGGGTCTTGGGAATATGATATCCGTATGCCAGGGTATAAAATGAATATGCCTGATATAACGGCAGCATTGGGGTTATCGCAGTTTCGGCGCTATGAAACCAATATTCTTCCTAAACGCCGTCAAATTTTTGCTGCTTATTTTGATTATTTCAAAAATAAAGAGCAGTTTATGCTTCCAGAATTTAGGCCCGATCATGCGGCGCATTTATTTCCGCTGCGAATTAATGGTTTCGATGAGTATCAACGTAATCGATTAATGCGATATTGTTTTGATTGTGGAGTGTCAGTTAACGTCCACTACAAACCTCTCACTTTGATGAGCGCAATATCTTTCTATGATTCCGAAGCTTATTGTCCTAACTCTTTTTCCGTTTATCAAAATGAAATTTCATTACCATTGCATACTTTACTTACTCCTGAAATGGTTGCACGTGTGTGTGGTACAGTCATGGAGGGAATATGCACCTAGTTGTCAATGGCCGCTTCTTAACTCAAAATATAACAGGAGTTCAGCGTGTTGCGATGAATTTTACAAAGGAACTTGCAGGTAGAGTTGTTGATCTTCAGGTGTTTACACCCCCTTTCAGAGGATCTGAGGATAGTCTGCTTCCTTTGCGGGTATTACCTGCTTTGAAACCTTATTCTTTATTTTGGGAACAGATTAAATTGCCATTGACACTGAAAAAATGTGATTTTCTCCTTAATTTTGGGAATACAGCTCCGATTTTTGTGAAGAATCAAGCAGTGATGATCCATGATGCTGCGTTCATGCGTCAACCAGAATGGTTTTCGCGGTCGTTTGCTTTTTACTACCGTGTGCTTATTCCTCAGATTGTTAAAAGGGCCCGTTTTCTTATGACGGTCAGCCAGTTTTCCAAAGATGAAATTATCAACTGTTTTGGTGTGGATTCAGAGCGAATACTTGTGCTGCCATTGTGGCTTGATAGTATTTTTTCAAGTGAAATTCAAAGGCCTATTGCTGAGAAAAAAAAATATATTCTGTCGGTTGCCAGTATAGAGCCTAGAAAAAACTATTCCAGTTTGCTAAAAGCGTTTTCTCAGCAAAAAACCAATGTGACTCTAAAGCTTGCTGGAGGTGCAACTCATCATTTTGCCTCTGTTGATAATAAGTATATTGATCCATGTATTCAATTTTTGGGTCGCATGAATGATCAACAACTAGTTTCCTTGTACCGGAATGCACTTTTTTTCTGCAGTTTGTCGTTTTATGAAGGGTTTGGTTTGCCTCCACTCGAAGCAATGGCATTGGGATGTCCTGTATTGGTATCGGATATTCCTGCGCATAGAGAGGTTTGCGGGGATGCGGTTTTGTATGCGGATCCTTATGATATTGATGATATTGCTCAAAAAATGCGACTTATGCTGGAAAATTCTAGGTTACGTCAGGAACTCGCGGAAAAAGGCAAAATTCGTGCAAAAATTTTTAATAAAGAGATCTCGCTTGACCTTTTAATGCATGAATTAGAAAAATTTTCCTAAATTCGGTCTTCTTGCGGAAATTTTTATGATAAGTTATAATAAAAATTATTGATGAGGAGTCATTGTGAATAAGCGAATTATCTGTATAATCGCTAACGGTTATGCCGAAGAAATGATGGCCGTTGTTCTTATGAAAGCTATGCGTACACGGCTTAAAGAGCTTAATTTGTATCAGGAATTTATGTTTGTAGGCGGATCGTTGGTAAGTTCTGGTAAGTGGTTTCATGATGCTCAGTTTCCGACTTTTTTTTCAGGAGGCATGACTCCATCGGGTGGCTTTCCGACCCGATCTTGGAGAGGATTTTTCTCTGATGTCAAAGTAGGAGCTTTATTTACGCCTTTCAAATTGGCCCGTTTTATTAAAAATTGGGGTAGTAACGGTATGGAACTGGTAATAGCCGTTGGCGATTTTCTTCTGATGGTAACAGCTATTCCCGCGCTTCGAACTTATGATGTCCCATTGGTCTTTATTCCTACAGCAAAATCCGATTATATCCAATCGCATTTCAGAATTGAGAAAAAATATATCAAAAAATATGCGGCAACAGTCTTTGCGCGTGATGAAATTACCACTCAAGATCTCAAAGAAAGCGGTATTTCTGCCTATTATTGTGGCAATCTGATGCAGGATTTGTTAGATCGTAATACTCCTACTTTTTCTTCGAAATTGCCTATTGTTGCATTGTTGCCGGGCAGTCGTGAAGAATCCTATGGCAATATGGGCAAAATTTTGGATTTAATAGAGCTTGTAAAAATTAATGCTTACTGGGCATTGGTGCATGCTGATAGTCTCTGCAAGGACAAAATGGCTACAGAGTTTTCCAAGCGTGGCTGGCATCTTCAAAATGATTCTGATACAGTGAGAATTTGGGAAAAGGATCATAAAACAATTCATGTTTATCCAGGTAGTATGTTTGATACAGTGGCACTGTCATGTGATTTTGCGATTAGCTTGGCAGGAACCGTGGGTGATCAAATTGCCGGTTTGGGCAAACCTATTATAGGTTTCAAAGGTACAGGTCCTCAGAGTTCAGAAAGCCGCATGCTTGAATATGAAAAGTTGCTGGGAGAATCGTTTATTTATGAACGGGATTTTCCTTACGGTGTGCTAAATGTTGTGGATCTTTTGCTCAAGGACCCACATGCTCGCAAGCGCTATGGCGAACAGGGGCTTTTACGGATGGGCAAGCCAGGAGCCGCAGACTGCATGGCTGAAAAAATTATTTCTGCATACTTTTTGTCTGAAAGAGCTGGCTTATGAAAATTTCTTTTACAGGTACGCACGGTATAGGTAAAACAACTTTGGCGGTATGGTTGGCAAAAGTCTTGAAAATTCCTTATGTTCCAGAATTTGCGCGTGAATTTTTGGAAAAAGGTTATCAAATTGATACTCCTCTAGCATTTACATCTTTTGAAACGGAAATTTTAGAGAAAAAAATAGATCTTGAGAGTAATATTTTGGAAGATTCGGATTCGCTGGTTTCAGACCGTTCTTACTTAGATTATGCAGTGTATCTGAAGCATGGGCTTTCTCGTTTTCCTTATGATCAGATTAAAAATTTGCAATTTGAGAGCGTGCCGATTACGCGTTACTTCAATGAATATGAATCGTTATGTCGTGAGCGGAACAGAATTTATGATTTAATTTTTTTTCTGACTCCTTTTACAGAATATATTTCTGCGGAATTCGACTATCGTGAAAAAAATCCTTTTGCTACTAATATTATTCAAGATCTGCTGATTAATGAGTACAAAGAAGAAATACGTCACGAAAAAGTGATTCTTATAAAAGAAAAAGATTTGCTTGAGCGAAAAAAAATGATCATTCATTTACTCAAAGAACGTGGATTTCTATCTTGGAGTCAATTATATGTTGATGAAGAATTATAAATCTTGCAGATGTGCCGGTAAAACGTGAACCGATATTTCCTGATCTTTACTAAGCACCACGGCAGTTTCAATAGAATTTTGAAGTTCGCGGATATTGCCCGGCCAGGAGTATGTAAGTACTTTTTTCATTGCTTCGGTGTCGAAACTTTTAATTTGTTTATTGTATTTGTTACTGAAATTTTTAAGAAAAAAATCTACCAGTAATGGAATATCTTCTTTTCGCTCGCGCAAAGGAGGTATTGCTAACTCTACAACATTTAATCGATAGTATAGATCTTCACGGAATATTTTATCTTGAACAGCTTGTTTCAAGTTTTTATTTGTTGCTGAAATAATTCTGATATCTGTTTTAATTGTTTCTTCACCACCAACACGTTCAAATTCGCGTTCTTGCAGCACCCGCAATAGCTTGATCTGAACCGCCGGTGAGATATCTCCAATCTCATCCAAAAAAATTGTCCCACCGTTAGCCAACTCAAAACGTCCCTTACGTCGCGCTGTTGCTCCAGTGAATGCCCCTTTTTCGTGGCCAAAGAGTTCGCTTTCTAGCAGGTTTTCCGGCAGGGCACCGCAGTGCACTTTGACAAAAGGCCCCAAAGAACGCATACTATTTTGGTGGATGGCAGACGCAAAAATTTCTTTTCCTACACCGCTTTCTCCTTGTAACAGCACAGTAGCATCTGTTGGTGCGATTTGTCTAATCATTTCCTGCAATTTTTTAATACACCCCGAACTGCCAATAATATTTTCCATATCTTTATGTTTTTCAAGCTGCTCGCTGAGGTTCTGCAATTGCTGATGCTGGTCCATTTGAGCAATCGCGCGTTGAATCAGGAGAATAAGCTTGTCCAAATGTACCGGTTTTGTCAGAAAATCATAAGCTCCTAGTTTCATCGCGGTAACAGCATCATCCAATCCTGCATGACCTGTCAACATAATAACGGGAATATTGGGATGTTTTATTTTTACTTGCTCCAAGAGTTCAAGCCCGTTGAGTCCTGGCATCTTGATGTCAGAAACGATAAGATCTGGCAAAAAAAGATTGATCTTGTCTAACGCTTCTACACCACTGGCAGCTCCCTGAACATCAAAACCTTCGCTTTTCAAGGATAGCATTAACCCGCTGCGAATGTTGTCTTCATCGTCGATAATCAGCACCATTTTTTTTGACATTGGCCCATTCCTCTCTATGGTAAAATTATGCGATATTTTCTGATAAAAATCAATAAAATATAGCAAAATTATAGTAAAAAAAATATTTGTATGCTATAATAGAAGCAAAATTTTTAAGGTTTTGTAATTATGCCTTATGTTCTGATTGCAGGGTTTACCAAACGGACTTCGTTTTCCCTATCCAAGTATCTGCTTAAGCAGGGGTATACTCTGATTATTACTGATTCGGTGTCGGATGCTGAAAAAAAATCTTTGATAAAAGAATTAGGTGAACCAACAAAAATACTTGATTTTTTAGGCAACCAAACACCTGATATTTTAAAGCAGTTTCCCATAGAAATAGTCTTTGTTAGTCCTGGCGTTCCTCGTTCTATTCCTCTGCTCCGTGCTGCACTTGCCAAAAATATTCCTGTTTTGAATGATATTGAATATTTTTATCGGCAATTTCCCAAGCGTCAATATATTGCCGTTACGGGGACCGATGGTAAAACAACTGTAGCAATGTGGCTTTATTATACCGTGTCGCAGCAAAAAAAATGTGTGTTGGCTGGAAATGTAGGAACACCTATTTTTGATTTTTTTGATGAAAAATATGATGATTATGTTTTTATTCTGGAACTATCCAGTTTTCAACTGGAGTCTTTATCAGAATTTCATGCGCATGCGGCTGTTGTTATTAATATTTCTGAAGACCATCTTGATCGATATGAGTCGCTTCAAGATTATGCACTTGCCAAAAAAAATATTTTCCTAAATATGACTCATGCGGATTTAGCGTTGATTAATGATGACGATATTTTTGCTGATTTATTTCAACGAGATTGTTCAGCACAAATGATTTTTTTTTCTAAGAATCATACTCAATGTCCTCTTAATCTTGAGGCATTGAATGATTTTTTAGGTAAAAAACCTCTAAAAGTTCCCGGGGTGCATCAGCGGCAAAATGCTTTAATTGTTTTGGCATTTGCGCGTTTTTTGGGAGTAAGTGATGTAATTATTAAACAAGCGTTGATTTCTTTTCCGGGTGTCGACCATCGCCTGCAGTTTGTAGCTTCTATTGATGGAATCAGCTATTATAACGACTCCAAAGCAACATCGCCTCAAGCTGTTCAAATTGCATTGACCGCATTTGAACAGCCTGTTGTTTTAATTGCCGGAGGACGTTCCAAAAATGCCGACTTTTCTGCGCTGGTCGGGCTTGTGGAAGAAAAAACTAAATATGTCGCATTGTTTGGGGAAATGGCTCAAACACTTTACGAAATATGGGGTATACAAAACAAATCTTCTATTTGGGGTACGCTTGAAGAAGCTTTTGTAGCAGCTCGAAATCATGCACAAATTGGCGATTGTATTATTCTTTCCCCTGGTGGTTCGTCTTTTGATCTTTACCAATCTTATGAAGAAAGAGGCAACCATTTTATAAATCTGGTACATAACCAAAGATAAATTTGTTCTTTGGCAAAAAAAGTAGTAAATTTATATATATTGTATTTTGTTTGCTGGATAACGAATCTTTTTATAAGAATTTGCCCTTAAATATGTGAATTATCTCTTAATCATAAGGAGCTTGGGATGTATATCTGTAAATTTTGCTTATATCTTGGGTTGTCTCTGACAACTGTTGTATCTTTGTTTTCCCAGCAGACTGTACTGCCAGAAAGCTTATTTCCTAATCAGGAACTTTACGACTTGGAATTGCTATTAGAACGTGCCAATAATTTGGAACAAACTGTAAATTTCACACCAGCATCGGTAACTAATATTTGGTCGATACAAGATGTTATTGATATGGCTGTAGCTAATAACTTGGAACTTGCACAGTCAAAAAAAGATTTTGATGTCGCACAAGCTAGTTATACGGGGTCTATTCAAGATTTATATGTACCTACTTTGAAAGTAGGAGCATCTGTAACCGCCAGGGATCTGTTCACAACTTCCAAAAATCCCCAAGATATTGCTGCTACGTCTGAAGGATTTACTATTGATATTGGTATCCCTTCGATTTCACTTTCGCGGCGTTTATTCGCTGGTTTTGCCAATGTTTATAACTATCGTATTTCTAAGGAAACCTATCTTAATGCGGCTAATACTTATAGTAATTTGATGAGAAATACGGTTTATAAAGCAGTAACGCGTTATTACGAGCAATTTCTCCGAGAAGAAGAAGTTCGAGTGACATTAGAACGGCTTAAACAGCTGCAAGATCAGCTTCGTTCAGCTGAAATAAACTACAGAAACGGCCGTGTTTCTGATTATGATGTTATTTTGACTCGTTCTCAATATTATTCAGCACAGCCTACATTTTTCAATGCAGAACGACTTCGTTTGTATGCGAGGGAAGATTTTTATCGATTTTTGGGTTATCTGCCTGACAATAATGTCCGTATTGAACTAAAAGGTGATTTATATCAGATAACTAATGTCAAATTTTCGGAATTTGATGAAAATGAATCGTTAGCATATATTTTTTCTAATGATACAGAACTGGCAACATTACGAACAGCTCTTGCAAATTCCAGAAGCACGAAAGGTTTGAAAAATGCCCAACGTATGCCTTCTTTAGACATCAGTTTTGATTATACTCCATCTTGGGGGCGTGATATTGCTGTTGCAAACTTTTCAGAATCGGCTTACAATGGTTCATATGGAGTTACGGCGTCACTTAGTGTGCCTGTATTAGAGTGGATTCCTGGTACTGGGATAGCATCTCAAGTGAAGGCTGCCCAAGAAGAAATTAAAAAGGCTGAATTTAAGCTTTTGGATGCCGAAGAAAGAAAATTAATAGATATAAAAAATACATTGCTTAGTATTAGGGAATTAAATCAAAGTGTTGCAGCATTGCAGATTAGTACCGAACAGGCTAGTGTGGCAGCTCGAATTGCTCAAGTTCAATATAGAAACGGCCGTGTTTCTATCTTAGATTTGAACAGAGCTCAGGTTGATTATATCGAAGCAAAGAAAAAATTGTTGGCAGCTATATATGATGAGCTTTCTGCAAACCTTAATCTTCAACAGTCGATGAACCCTCTACCGATGTTCTTAGACGAAGTCAAAAAAATAGAAGCGTTAAATCAATAATTGCAAAGAGGTTGAATCGATGAAACTTAAAAAAAGAACCATTATTATAATAGTTACGGTGGTGGTATTAACAGTAGGGATTGGTGTTTTTCTTGGAACGCGCAACAAAGAAACCGAAAAAGGCTCACAAGAACGCATCACAACAGTGCTAGTTAGAAAAGCGGAAAAAAGCACTTTGAAACGATTTTTGGATCTCTATGCAGAATTCAAAGCAGAAAACGAAGTAGAACTTAAATCTCCGGTTACCGGTAAGGTGATGAGTTTCTCGCGGCTTGAAGGTCAGAAAGTTGCTCGTGGTCAAGGAGTTGTTACTATTGATCGTTTTGAAGTTGGTGCCCGGTATGCACCTGCCACAGTACAGAGCACTGTTTCGGGTGTTGTGACAAGGATTTTAGTCAGCAAGGGCGAAGATGTGAATGTTGGAACTTCTGTAGCAGTAGTTGGTAACACAGATAACCTTGAAGCTCGCATACAAGTACCTGAAGTGTTTGCATCCGAAGTGAAAGTTGGTCAGGAAGTGCTGTTTAAAACACAGGCGGTGCCGGGTCGTATTTTTACGGGAAAAATCACACGTAAGGACTTATCGCTTGATCCAACAACACGGTCACTGACTGTACGAGTGATGGTTCCAAATCCTGATCATACTTTGTTTTCAGGAATCTATGCTGAAAGTTTTATTTTTATTGAAGAAGCTCAAGATGTTTATGTGGTTCCTGATACTGCTTTGTCTACAACAAAAGAAGGGCAACCTGCTATTTTTGTCAACAATAATGGTACAGCTGTGCTTCGTCCGGTTAAGATAGCGCTACGTTACAGGGATCAAGCAGCTATTTCAGAAGGCATTCAGGATGGTGATGAAATGATTGTTTTCGGCCGCGAATATCTTAGTGAGGGTGCTCCTATCCGCGCATTATTCGAAAATACCGAGCAAAAACCAGCTCAAACTGCCTCAGAAATAGCACCTTCTGAAACAGCTAAGACATTATAGTAAGGAGAATCATATGTCTATTATTGATTTGTCGGTCAGAAAACCGGTTGCAATGACTATGCTTCTTATGATTGTTATGATGTTTGGTTTGTATTCATGTTTTCAGTTGCCTGTTGATTTTTTGCCGGACATAGAAAATCCAATTCTTACAGTCAGTACGGATTATGACGGGGCAGGTCCTGAAGAAATTGAAAATTCCGTAACGCGTCCTTTAGAACAGTATTTGTCTACAGTTGAGAATATTGATAATATTTCCTCATCTTCCAAAGAAGGTAACTCAATGGTACAACTTGAGTTCAAATGGGGGACGGATCTTGATACGGCGATGTTTAATGTACGTGAAAAAATCGACTTAGCTCGAGATTCTCTGCCTGACGACGCTAAAAGTCCTATTATCTATAAATTTTCTACTGATATGATTCCTGTAATGGGTTTTTATATGGGTGGAATTAGTGATTTGGCTACTGCTTACGATATTGCAAATAATCAAATCAAAAAAGGACTCGAACAAGTTCCCGGTGTTGGGCAAGTGGAAGTAAGCGGTGGGATTTTGACGGAAGTTCATATTGAATTGATTCAAAATCGATTGCAAGCTTATAGTTTAGATGCTGAAAAGGTCAGAAAAATCGTTGCTGCTAACGATATTAGTGCTTCAGGGGGTTCGGTTTATCAGGGGTCGATGAAGTATGGTATCCGTACTGATGGAGAATTAAAGACATTGCTAGATATTCGGAATATTGTTGTCGAATATAGAAATGGTACGCCGATTTTGCTTAGTGATATTGCAGAAGTGTCTTATGGTGGCAATGATGATAATTCAATTTTTTATGCTAATGGTGAACCTGCTGTATCTTTTACTGTAACAAAATCATCTGGTGCTAATACTGTTAAAGTAGCAGAAGCAATTCAAAAACGTTTAGAAAGTTTAAAATCATCCTTGCCTCCCTCCGTACAATTAACAGAAATGTTTAATACGGCTCAAAATATTATCGATTCACAAAAATCGGTATCATCGGCAGCATTTTCTGGAGCTATTTTTGCGATGTTGGTACTTTTTTTCTACTTATGGAATTGGCGTGCTTTAGCTGTTATCGGGCTTTCTATTCCCACATCCATTATTACGACTTTTGTAGTGATGTTCTTGATGGGCACAAGTCTTAACATTATTTCTATGTCTGGATTGGCGTTAGGGGTGGGAATGATGGTCGACTCTTCTATTGTGGTGCTTGAAAATATTTTCCGGCATCGGTCGGAAGGTGAAGGCCGTTACAATGCATCCATTAACGGTGCTAAAGAAGTAACACTGGCTATTACAGCGTCTACGTTTACTACGATTGCAGTTTTTCTGCCGATTTTTTTGACTCCTGGCTTTATTGCACAATTGTTTCGTGATTTAGCTATTACGGTAGTTATTTCATTGCTATCATCGTTAGTTATTTCTATTACTCTTGTACCGATGCTTTGTTCCTTGCTTATTAAAGATTCTGATTTAGAAGATGCATCTTTCGAAGATACACAAGAAAACGAAGTTTTAACTCAGTACCAACGTGAACATATGCGTTGGAATGATAGAATTTTGCATGATATTGATGTTTTTTATAAACATGTACTGGAATGGTGTGTGACCCATAAAAAAATCATTGTTTACGGAAGTACAATTAGCGTATTGATTGCGTTAACATTATCTATTGTGCTGGTCGGAAAAGAATACATGCCCGTAAATGATGATGGGCGTTTTGAGTTTACGTTGACATATCCACCAGGTACGCGTGTTAATTATAATGATTCTATGACGACGGAAATTGTCAGGCGGCTTCCGGAAGTCATAGGAGAGGAAAATTTAGAATCGATTGGTACTCAAGTAAAATCTTCTAGAGGATTTTTTGGTTCTACTGATGAGTTCAAATCAAAAGTGACTGTTAAATTAGTACCTGTTGCTGATCGCTCTGAAGGAATTAACGACATTGTTACGCGTGTTCGTCGTTTGTTGGAACAATATCCTGTTAAAAATTATATTCGTGTCGGTGGCGGAATGGCGGGTGGCAGTGGTGGTGAGCCTATCGAATTAGAAGTACGTGGTGATGATTTAGAAATTACTCAGAAGCTTGCTGATCAGATTATCACTGTAATGAACAGCATCGAAGGTATTGAAAATCCACGTCTTACCGATGATGAAGGACTACCTGAAATTGTGCTTAAGCCTAATAGAATTGCATTAGCTAGAGAAGGACTTTCAGCAACTGATTTGTTTAATACAATCCGAACAGCTTTTGGTGGCCGTGTTGCGACAACAATTCTTGGCAACAGCGGGGATGATATTGATGTTTTGGTTAAGGTTCGCGATGAGGATAGGGTATCGATTGATGCATTGCTTAATCTTAATATTCCAACATCAAGCGGCAAGAATGTTTCTTTTAAGAATCTCGTGACTTCTGTAATTGCTACGGGACCTGCACAAATAAGACGTAAAGATTCGACGCGTTATATTCAGATTAAGTCTTCAACAAGCGGCATCTTCGAAAAAGACGTGACGGGAGCTGTTGATAAAATCCGAGAAGAAATCGGGAAAAACTTGTTTGTTCCTGCAGGTGTACAGCTTGTTTTTGCTGGCGACTATGAAGACACACAAGAAAGCATGTTAGGCTTAGCAGGTGCGTTTTTAATTGCTATTTTCATTGTATATGCTCTTATGGCGGCTCAATTCGAATCCTATATTGCTCCCTTTGTTATTATGGCATCAGTGCCTTTTGGTGCTTTGGGAGCAATATTAGGACTTTTTGTGTCGGGGCGCTCGTTAAATGTGATTTCGGCTGCGGGTATTGTGGTTTTGGTGGGAATTGTGATCAACAACGGTATCGTATTGGTTGATTATATGAATCAGCTGTTAGCAAAGCGCACACCGGTTGACGAAGCGGCGATTCAAGCTGGTGTACGTCGGATTCGTCCGGTGTTTATGACGACGCTGACAACTATTTTGGGGCTGATTCCTATGGCGCTTGGTGTTGGTGAAGGTGGTGATACTTATGCACCGTTAGCAACATCGATTTTAGGAGGCCTAATTGTTTCAACATTATTTACTTTGCTGATTGTTCCTACAGCTTATGCTGGCATCCGCAAGCGATTTCCCTATGTTATTCGTGAAGATAATGTTTAATATGAACTGCAGAAACGTCTCTTTTTGAGGCGTTTTTTGCGATTTATGGATTTTATGTTATAATATGAAAAAAAGAAGGGCTTATGAAAAAATTAGGTGTTAATATTGATCACATTGCAACACTAAGACAAGTGCGTGCAGCGTCTTATCCGGAACCTCTTCAAGCGTCTTATTTGGTGCAAAATGCCGGTGCTGATAACATTACTATTCATCCCCGTGAGGACCAGCGGCATATTCAGAAAAGAGATGCATATTTGATCCGTGAAGCCTGTTCACTGCCATTAAATATTGAAATGGCTCTAAATGAAGATATTATGGCAACAGTTCTTGATGTTTGTCCTGATGAAATTTGTATTGTTCCAGAAAACCGTAACGAATTGACAACAGAAGGTGGCTTGGATGTGGCCGCAGCATATAAAAAATTGGAAAAATTTATTCCACTTGCTAAGGATCGGCATATTACAGTTAGTTTGTTTATCGAGCACAGCCGAGAAGTAGTGGATTTGTCTTATAAGTTAGGTGCTGATGCTGTGGAAATTCATACAGGGGCTTATGCTGATGCAGAAACACCTCAAGCTCAAGATATTTTACTTAAAAAAATTAATGATATTGCTTATTATGCTGATTCGCTTGGCTTAATTGTGAATGCTGGTCACGGTTTAAATTATCAAAATGTCAAACCTATTGTGGATATTGATCCTATTCGCACTTTAAACATAGGGCATGCTATTGTTTCGCGTGCTGTATTTGTTGGCTTGGAACGTGCTGTCCGTGATATGAAAATACTTATCAGTTGTTAAGCTCGCTTTGGTAAGTACTGGACGTATGGCCCCAAATTGGAGCGGTGATACTTTGACTGTTAAGACCTTTTTGGCACTCAAATTTAAGGACCAATGCAATAATATGAACAGCAGCGGGGCGTATTCCGGCAATCCTACTGAGCTGTCCCAAACTATAAGGCCGTAGTGCAGAAAGTTTTTCTATTTCTTCCAGACGTAACCCAGAAACTCTATCGTAAGGAAAATCTTGAGGTATAATTGTTTGTTCGGCATTTTTTACTTCTTCGATGCGATAAAGATCTTCTTGAATGTAGCCTTGATATTTTGTTTCGATAGTAATTTGTTCTTCTTCCAAAAAATGATAATGATTGAGCATAATATTGAAGAGAGCTAGTGCTTTTTTTAAAGAAGGGTAGTTGATTTCCGGTCGTTTAAGAAGATCAGCTGCTGATATTTTTTTGGGAGGAAGAGGTGTATTGAGTTGCTGGAATAATTCAGCCAATTCGGAAGACGGAGTAATATTGATATTTTCAAGTTCCTTAATCCCTTGTTTAATACGGCTATATTTTTCCAAGCAAAATTCATAATTTTTTTTATCTAAAATTCCTAATTCATGTCCGATCGGACTTAAACGTATGTCAGCATTATCTTCGCGCAGCAAAAGACGATATTCCACGCGCGACGTAAACATTCGGTATGGCTCTATAGTGCCGAGAGTTGTTAAATCATCAATCATAACACCAATATAGCTATCCGAACGTTTGAGAATTAAAGGGTTCTTTTCTTGAACACAGAGCGCTGCATTAATGCCAGCAATCATGCCAAGCGCTGCTGCTTCTTCGTATCCTGTTGTGCCGTTGATTTGCCCAGCAAAGAAAAGATTATTAATTTTTTTTGTCTCCAAGGATGGTTTGAGTTCTGTAGGATCTATATAATCATGTTCAATGGCATAAGCTGGCCTTGTCATGACCGCATTCTCAAGCCCCTGGATGCTGTGAATTAATTCCTTTTGTACTTCGATAGGCATGGAGTTAGATATCCCATTAGGATAAATTTCGTTACTGTAAATGCTTTCCGGTTCAAGAAAAACATGATGACGCTGCTTATCAGGGAATTTCATTACTTTATCTTCAATTGACGGGCAGTAACGCACACCTGTGGCATCAACATCTCCGGAGTACATAGGAGCTTTTTCGATGTTTTTGGCTATCAACTGATGTGTTTTTTCGTTAGTATAAGTGAGAAAACATGGTGTTTGCTGCGGATTAAAAGAGTCAAAATCTGTACGAAACGAAAACGGTCGAGGGTTGAGATCTCCGTTTTGTATCTCCGTTTTAGAAAAATCAATTGTTCGTCCGTCAAGACGTGGCGGCGTTCCGGTTTTGAAGCGGCGTACTCTAAAATCAAAATCTTTAATTGTTTGTGCTAGCCGGATTGATGAATTTTCACCTATGCGTCCTGCCGGATAACTCATCTCACCAATACGAACCAAGCCATCTAAAAAAGTGCCTGGAGTAATTACAACAGCTTGACTATAATACTTAATACCTAACTGCCCAATTACGCCGTTTATCCGATATTTTTCGATGATTAAATCTTCAATTGAATCCTGAATAATCGTAAGATTTGGCGTATGGAACAGCATTTTTTGTATCAGACTACGGTAGGCAATTTTATCCACTTGAGCTCGCGATGAACGTACAGCAGGTCCTTTTTTCATATTCAAACGCCGAAACTGTAATCCTGTTTGATCTGTTGCTAATCCCATTAAACCGCCTAAAGCATCAATTTCTTTAACCAGCTGTCCTTTTCCGATGCCGCCAACAGATGGATTGCAAGGCATATGTCCTAAAAGATCAAGGTTCGAAGACAATAACAATGTCTGAATTCCCATTTGCGCTGCTGCATGAGCTGCTTCAATGCCGGCATGCCCGCCTCCAACGATAATGATGTCCCAAAAATTTGTTGATTGTTTCACATTTTTTCCTTATTTTTTTTGAATTTTTACCGATATATGATTATACCAAAAATTTTGGATATTTGTAAAGATTATTTACGGGTTCGATAAAATGATTTTTTTGTTAAGAGGTATTTTGCTGAGTGTTGTTTGTATGATAATTTCTGCGTCGTCAATTACTGTAGCGTTTATTCTTGAAAATAATTTGCTTCGTGTGTCTCAGATTTATCTCTATACGGCATTATTTGTTTTTCTTTTGTCTATGATTATTTGCTATCCTTTTTTTAAACTTTGCGATCAAACAGCAGTAATTGTTAAGCACTATATAGAAACAAGGAAATCTTTTGGAGGATACCGTGAACGATTCAAATAAATTTTTATCTGTCTTCAAAAAATATATATTTCCTGTAATAATTTTTTTATTATTAAGTTTGGTTCCGTTTTTTTTTCTTCAATATAATCAAAAATCCACAAAACGTTTAATGAAAACGTTTCCCCAATTGTTTGAAGTATCAGGTTCAACGGGTGATGCCTTACGCGAAGCTGCTGAACGTGATTATTATGTAGTTTTTGAATCAAATATGTCTTATTATGTTCCTTATCAACCTATTATTTTGAATCTTGCGGTTTCTGAAAAACAAAATGGGTTAGTTTTAGATGATTTGACTCCTTATGTTGTTGTACAAGATGAAAATGGCAATTTACTACCAGATATTTTTGGTCGTACTAAGATACCCTTGCTTTTTTCGCAGCAAGATCATTATTTTTCAGTGAAACTCATGCTTAATAATCCGGAATATATTGGAGATCTTGTTATTAAAGCAGTGATTGAAATGCCGGCATTTGATGCCCCTTCTGAAAAAATTCTTCATACAAAAATAATTCTTCCTTCTCCTAATTCGATGCTATCTAATACATTCACTTTCCTGACTCTCGACTCTAAAGAGACTATTAATGAACGTAGTATTTTATCGGTATCTGGTAGGGAGACGAGTATTAATCATCTTTATGAATGGTTTTCGATGATGAATATTGATGCGGTTTTGATGCCTTCCGCTATCAGTAAAACATTTATTTCTCAGAATGTCAGTGTGCCTTGGGATATCGAAAAATTACAAGAAAGCCTCCGCTTAGCTAAGGATTTTTCGAGGCGTGGAAAAGATGTTGCATTTTGGGTGCAGGCACTCGAAGTAGAAGGCATAGAATTAGAACGTTTAGGTTACATGGAATCCCAACAAAAAATAGAATATCAAAAATCGAATTTTTCTGAATTAAGTGTTATTTCCTTGAGCGACCGTAAGCGTTTTTTTGATTTGTATTTCATATTGAGTAATCATATTGCAGAAAGTTCTGTAAATTATGTAGGTCTTTCAAAAATATTTTTTGGCGATAGCTACCATGAGGAGTTAAAGCCGATTTTTCTTAAAGATTTTCCGGGACTAGCTAATCATCATATATTTGACCATGCATTTGGCATTTGGAAAAAATATACTGCTGTCAGTTATTTTCGTGATCTAATTAAGAAACTTAAATCTCAAAAATCTCAAAAAAAGATTTTTATGATGCTGGATAGTGCTGATTTATTAGCTTATCCTAGTATGTTATTAATGATGTTTGCAACAGGCATAGATTTTGTTATGCTTGATATTGATCTGCCGATCCATCAGATTGACAATTTTTATAAGATGCTAGAAAGTAATACACTATTCAAAATTTTTTTACCTTATATTGTGATTTCTTACCGAATTGATTATAATAATTTTGTAGAAGGGGATATTTCAGCTCCGGAAAATTGGATTAATCAAAATCTTCGCTCTCTGGATGAATATAATATTAATTCATTGCGTATTAATGATTTATATAGATCAATGTTTGGTAACCGTGGTGTATATACGGCATATGAGTGGATGTTATCGGCAGCATCTCTTGTGGATCAGTGGAAAAGTCAGCGTGAAAAAACAGCCCTTTTGGTTAATATTCTACCTAACACTCGATGGGTTACAAATTCTGTAGTTTTTAATGTTCAGCTGCAAAATAATACAAACAAAATAATTTCTAATATTATAATTAATTTGTTACCTTTATTGGACCTAGAAAGGCTTTTTGAAATTCGAATTCCTGAACTGAAAATTAAAGAAACATTTCGTACAAATTTCATATTGGACAATGTCAATTTTAAATCAAGTGTTGTACAAAAACAAACTCGTTTTATTGGATTTCACATAGAGTATCAATTGTTTAAAGAAGCAAGAAAAATGCAAAATATTCAATTATTGTCTTTTTTAGATCAATCTTCAGATAAAGATCTGATATATTCTGCTATATCGGCTCCTATATTGCCTGTTCCTGAGGAGAAAAACACAAATTCCGACACTGTAATACAAAAAAAATCTAATGATTTAGAATTTTCTAATGTGCAGGAAATGAAAAAAATTAATAAATCTCAAAAAAAACAAAAGACTTCTGTAAAAGAAAAGATCTCTAAAGAAGAAGATGATAATAAAAAATCTACAGAAATCGATAAAAAAGTTAAGAAAACACCGAAACGTTCTTTATTAAGAAAAAATAAGAAAACAAAAGAGGAATAAAAACTTGACTTTTTGGTACTTCTTTTGTTATAATAGTAGACATTGTTAATCTATTGGAGGTTAAGCTGTGCCAAATATAAAATCTGCAAAAATAAGAGCTAAACAAAATGAAAAAAGGCGGCTACGAAATAAGGCGATTAAAACATTTATTAGGCATTTACGTAGAAATGTTTTTCAAACGCTTACGGAAAAAATGTTTACTATAGAAGAAGCTCAAAAAGAGCTTAATGCTTTTAAAAAACAAGTTGATAAAGCTTGGTCGAAGGGAGTTTTGCCAAGAAATACATCTTCACGTATGAAGTCTTCTATGGAATTATTATTTAAAAAAAATTATTCTATTTAGTTATTATTAATTGGGGGTTGGTTTATGGGAAAAAGTAAACTCACAAAATCTGATATAGTGGATATTTTATGTGGAGATGGAGAAATAATTGAAAGTAGAGCATCTAAGCATCAAATTGCTTTGGTTATATCGAAATTTATTGAAACTTTGCGAAAAGAGATCGAAAAATTAAATAATAATGAACGCATAGAATTAAGAGGATTTGGTACTTTTGGAATTAGACAAAGAAAAGATCGCATAGCACGTAATCCTAAAACAAATGAACATGTGAATGTCCCTGCTCGTAAATCTCCTTATTTTAAGGCAGGTCGTTATTTGCGTTCTATAGATAATAATTAATAAAATTTTAAAAAAATCTTAAACAATTTTCTTAAACAGTTTATTGGTATTTAAGATCTTAGTGATTTTTATATTTATTAATAATTTCTCTTTAAAATTAGAGATATTAGCTTTCTATTTTTTAGATTGATTAAGAATTTATTTCTAAATAAGTGGTTTATTACTGTTATTAATAATTTATAGAATATATCATTTTTAGTATCTAATAAAAATTACCAGTTAGTTGGTAAATCTAGAAATGTACATTTTATATTTTGGAATTTTTTATTTATTTTTTTTAAAAGTGCTTGTATACCAAAAGTTTCAGTAGCATAGTGTCCCGCACATATAATATTTATTTCTAGTTCCTTAGCATAGTGGTACAAAAGACTGTTTGTTTCGCCACTTAAAAAGGTATCAACTCCTTTTGCATAAGCTTCGAAGAAAGCACTCGTATCAAGTCCTGCACCTCCAGAGCACACTGCTACTCTTTGAATCATCTTTTTTCCAAAGGGCATTTCAGTGATATTTTGTGATATTTTTTTTCTAATTTTTTTGATAAAATTACTGTATGATATCTGTGAATTATATATACCTATATATCCAACATCAAAGAATAATTCTTTAGTGTTTGTCATATCTAATAGCTGAATGAGTTGAACATTATTGCCCAATGTAGGGTGAATATCAAGTGGTAAATGACTACAATATAAATTTATATCATGCTGGCACAAAAGTTGAATTCTTTGTTTATCAATACCTGTAATTTGTTTTAATCCGCCCCAGATCAAACCATGATGAGTAATTAAAAAATCTATTTGTTGTTCAACCGCTTTTTGAAATGTTTCGATAGAAACATCAACTGCTCCTCCAACATGAGTAATTAACTCTCTACCTTCGAATTGTAGGGAATTAATAGTATGATCTTTGATGTTATTTGGTAATAGCCAAGAATCTAAAGAATCTATTAATTGATGTCTTTTTATCATTGTTTTTTTCGTTGATATTGTTCTACTGCTAAATTATGTTCAACAAGCGTCTTAGAAAAAATATGAGTTCCATCTCCTTTTCCTACAAAATATAAATATGAAGTTGGTTCTGGCGATAGGCTGGCAAGAAGTGCAGATTTACCTGGATTAGCAATAGGTCCAGGCGGTGTTCCATAAGTATAGTAGGTATTATAAGGAGATGGCCATGGAGGTCTTAAATGCTTATATCTTATGTTTCCGTCATATTCATTTTCTAGAATCAAAGCATAAATAAGTGTCGGATCAGCTTGCATTTTCATACCTATTGCCAGTCGTTTGGTATACACCCCGGCAATCAATCCCATTTCATTATTTCCTCCAGATTCTTTTTCTACGATAGAAGCAAGTGTTAATAATTGATGCAGAGTTTTGTTTTGTTCTTTAAGGTTTGTCAGAATATCTGGTGTAATTATTTTGTCAAAGCGTAAAAGCATCGTTTTTACTACAGTTTCAGGCTGTGAATTTATACTAAAATTATAAGTATCAGGAAACAAATAACCTTCTAGAGTTTGAGCAGAATTACTTGGTATATTATAACGGATGAGATATTCTGGTTTGCTGATTTCTTTGATAAAATCATTGGAGGAAATAATATTATTTTTTTCTAGAAGAGCTGCAATATCAAAGCTATTAAATCCTTCAGGAATAGTAATTCGTATGCCTGAATCTCTACCAGAACTTAAGATTTTAAGAATATCATAATAAGAAGATTGTGGAGGTATAATATAATTGCCCACTTTAAGCTTAGAACTTTGTCCTGAAAGCTTTGCTGTCAGACGGAATATTTTGAAGTCATCAATGATTTTTTCATCAATTAAACGTTGAGTTACTTTAGAAAGATTATCTCCTCTATTCACTGAAAAGTAAACTTCAGTATTATTTTGGGATTTTGTACACGAAATAAGCAATAAAAATAAACATAATATCTTATATTTCAATGTTTTTTCCTTATCTTATGAGAGAACTATTATTAAATAAATAATTTTTATTTCATATGTTCTTTGCATGTTTCTGCATAAGGAATAGCTTCTAAGCGTTCTAGTTCAATTGGTTTGTCACATATAAGACATTTACCGAAGAGACCATCTTCTATTCGTTTTAATGCTCTATCAATTTTATCTAAAGTGTTTCTTTGTGAAGCTGTTAATTCTTCGCTCACCGCAACATATGTTAAAGCTTCCGCTTTGTCTGCCATGTCGCCTTGAATATTAAATGGACTTTCTTCATCTTCCAGCTCGCCGATAATAGTCTCAATGAGCTCTGATTTTAAATCTGTTAATTTTTTATGAAAAAATGCAAGTTGTTCTTGTGTTAACATAATACCGCCTAGTCTTATCTTTCTAGTCTTATCTTTTATGATGATAAAACATTTACTACTGTTTTTCCCCGGCTATAGGTAAATTTTATAATTCCATCTGTTAAAGCAAACAAGGTATCATCTCCACCGCGACCCACTGAAATACCAGGATGAAATTTTGTCCCACGTTGGCGTATAATAATGTTTCCAGCAATAACTTTTTCTCCACCAAATTTTTTAACTCCTAGCCTTTTCGATATACTATCTCTTCCGTTTTTGGCTGAGCCTCCGGATTTTTTTGATGCCATTTTAGCCTCCAATATTTAGAGTAATTTCCTTTGGATATTGTTCGTGTAACGCTTTTAATCCTATAGTTAATTGGACAAATAATATATGAGAAATAGAAGTTTTAGGAATTTTTGCCTGAACATACCCTTTGTCTGCAGGAATTTTATGTTGTTCTAAGTATTCTTCTGTAAGTCTCCATGCTTCTAACAAAGCAGAGACTCCAGCACATACAATACTTTCACTATGTCCTTGTACTTTGATTTCTATATTATCCAATTGTTCTTTAAGAGTTATAGTTATCATTTATTGATGTTGGTAATTTTAATCAATGTATATTTTTGTCTGTGACCAGTCTTTACTCTGTAATTTGTTTTATTTTTATATTTAAATACAGTCAATTTTTTACCTTTTACTAATGGGTCAATAATTTCCGCTTTAACCGTTGCGGAAAGATACGGAGCTCCGATTTCGGTGTTACCGTTGTCGTTGAGCATCGCAACCTTATCAAAATTTAATAATGTTCCTTTTTCTCCGGCAATTAAATTAACAAGAAGCTCTGCGCCTTCTTCGGCTTTGTGCGATTGACCGCCTATCTCTACAATTGCGTACATAAGAATTACTCCTTTGATGTCTGTCTGAAATTCAGATACTTGAAAAGTATTATACTTGCTTTTAAACTATTTGTCAATATTTATTTGCATTTATATCAGTAATCGATCCAAAATACGGTATTGTAATGCTTCACTGACATGGATTTCATTAATCTGTGCGTCTCCTGATAAATCTGCAATTGTACGTGCGCACTTAATAATTTTATCGTAGGAACGCAATGAAAGAGATAACTTTTCCATAGCCAACTTTAGAAGATCTTCAGCGGCAGCGTTGGGTGTGCAGTATTTTTCTATTAATGGTGGCTCAAGATCGGCGTTGACCATGATATTTTCATACTTAAAACGTTCCATCTGAATTTTCCGAGCTTCGGTTACGCGTAATTTGATAGTTTCCGAGCGTTCCCCTTTTTTTCTTTGATCAAGCTTTTCGTAAGGTACGTTTCCTACTTGAATATGCATATCTATTCTATCAAGAAACGGATGCGAAAATTTTTTCAAAAGTCGCAGCATATCCTGTGTATTCCAGCTTTCAATGGTATCTCCTACTGGACTTTTTGAAGGATTCAAAGCACCGATCAACATAAATCGTGCCGGAAAACTAACCACTCCTTCAGCACGTGAAATAGTAATTTTTTTTTTCTTCCAAAGGCTGCCTTAACACCTGAAGTATGGAACCACTGAATTCCTGCAGTTCATTCAAAAACAAAATACCATTATGTGCCAAACTTATTTCACCAGGCTTTGGAAAGCGTCCACCTCCAACGATCGCAATGTCCGAAGCTGTATGATGGGGAGCTCGAAATGGCCGTGTGCGCATTAGTTGAGAACCAGATAGTGTTCCACAAACACTATGAATTTTGGAAGTTTCCAATGATTCTTGAGGTGAAATCGGAGGTAGAATCCCGGGCATTCGTCGAGCTAGCATAGTTTTTCCTGTCCCGGGAGGTCCCAGCATCAAAATATTATGTCGTCCTGCAGCTGCAATTTCCAGAGCACGTTTGGCTGTTTCTTGTCCTTTGACGTCGCTAAAGCAGAATAATTTTTCCTCTTCAAAAATTTTTGATTTTGGAGGGCATGATGAAGAAACAGGATATTTTCCTTGAATTATTTCGAAGGCATCTGTCAAATGTTTAATTCCAATTATTTTTATTCCATCTATCATCATAGCTTCAGCGGCATTTTCTGCAGGGCAGACGAACGTTTCAAAACCTTGTTCTTTTGCATGGGCTGCTAAAATCAGTGATCCTTGAATGCTGCGAAGTTGCCCGTCCAGCGAAAGTTCACCCAACATAAATGTTTTTTCAGGGATCGAAAGATCGGCTTCGTGGGCCAAAATGCCGAGGGTAATGGGAAGATCAAACAATGTGCCAATTTTTTTAACCCCAGCTGGTGCAAGGTTAACAATAATTTGCTTGCCTGGAAAATGAAAGCCGGAATTGGTTATTGCTGTTTCGATGCGACGGCAAGATTCGCGGATAGTGGTGCCTGGCAATCCAACTATTTCAAAATTTTTCATGCGAGGCTTGATATCTATTTCTATTTCAATAGTTAGGCAGTCTAAACCGAAAAATGCGCCCGAAAATGTTCTAATCATTCTCTCTCCCGAAATCTTTTTGTTTAAAAAATTGTTTTTTATTGTTAATAATGCTATATTTTACAGTATATCTTGAGAATTTTCATTTTTTTTTGTCCGAATATTTGGAGGAAATTTATGGCTGTAAAGCACAAATCGACTACTTCCAAAAAAACTAAAAAATTAACGAAATTGGTGATTGTCGAGTCTCCGTCAAAAGCGGCGACTTTAAGAAAATATCTTGGAAGCTCGTACACAATCAAAGCGTCCGCTGGACATGTGATTGACTTGCCGAAATCGACTTTAGGAATTGATACTCAAACTTTCGAGCCTCGTTATATTGTGATGCGTGACCGTAGTAAGGTGATCAAAGAATTAGCTGAAGCATTGAAAAGCTCCAGTGAAGTGCTTCTTGCGTCCGACCCCGACCGTGAAGGCGAAGCAATAGCACGGCATTTAAAAAATTATTTTGAAGAGAAAGTCATTCCTAAACTGAAACGCAATATTCCGATCAAACGGATCCGCTTTTTAGAAATTACGAAAGATGCTGTTCTAAATGCAGTAGCGGCTCCTACAGATATTGAAGAAAATTTGGTTAATGCCCAACAGGGGCGTCGCGTGATTGATCGTTTGTTCGGTTACGAACTTAGCCCACTTCTTTGGAAAAAGGTCAAAGGCAAGCTTTCTGCTGGACGTGTGCAATCAACGGCGTTGCGGCTGATCGTTGAACGTGAACATGAAATCAGAGTATTTGTTCCTCAAGAATACTGGACTCTTGATGCAGAATTGACTGCCGGCAAGCATAAATTTACTGCTGCATTGTCGCGTTATCAAGGTAGACGCGTTGTGACTCCCAATGATTTCAATAACGATAAAACTCAATGTGTTGTTCGATCAGAAAAAGAAATGAATGCTATTGTGTATACTCTTAAGAATGCTCATTTTATTGTTGAAGAGGCAAAAAAATCAACATCAACCACTAAAACATCAGCACCTTTTATCACTAGCACTTTGCAGCAATCCGCTAACAATCTTTTAGGCTGGGCTGCCGCGAAAACTATGCGTACTGCTCAGGAATTATATGAAGGTGTCGATTTGAGCAGCAGTCGGACTGGACTTATTACATATATGAGAACTGATTCGACAAGGATTTCACCGGGTGCAGCTCAAGATGCAGCTGAATTTATCAAGAATAATTATGGCTCTGAGTATCTTCCAAAAACACGGAACAGTTTTTCGAATAAAAAAAGTGCTCAAGATGCCCACGAAGCCATAAGGCCTACTGATGTGACTTTGCATCCGGATGAAATCAAACAGTTTCTTTCAAATGATCAGTATAAATTATACAATTTGATTTGGCGCAAATTTGTTGCGTCTCAGATGGCGCCGGTTGAGCGCGAAGTCGAAAGTTTATCCATTGCTGCAGCAGAATGTGTATTTTATACATCAGGATCACGAGTGGTTTTTGATGGATTTCAGCGTGTTTGGACTTTTGCTTCCGACAAAAAAGATCCCAAATTGCCGCCGCGTCTTGATAAGGGAGCGTTGTTGAAATGTGAGAGGCTGGACCCCGAACAAAAATTTACGCAACCTCTACCCCGTTATACTGAAGCTACATTGGTCAAAACGATGGAAGAATTAGGGATCGGACGACCGTCAACTTATGCGCCAACAATGATGACGCTTTCCAAGCGCTATTATGTTAAAAAAGACGGGCGCAGTCTTATTCCAACAGAACTCGGTGAAGCAGTCAACAAGCTTTTGACGGATAATTTTTCGTCACTGATCAATGCTGAGTTTACGGCCGATATGGAAGAAAAACTCGATGCTGTCGAAGAAAACCGCGTGCCTTGGAAAGATGTGGTCCGTGCATTTTATACACCGTTTCATAAAACTGTAGCAGATGCTTATGAACGCGTGGATTCGATCAAAGGTGCATTCGACGAAAAAACAGATGAAATTTGTGATAAATGTGGTAAACCTATGCTTAAAAAGCTTGGGAAATATGGATATTTTCTAGCGTGTTCGGGTTGGCCGGAGTGCTCAAATGCAAAACCTATTCCTTACGGCAACTGTCCAAAGTGTCTTGAAGGAAAAGTTGTCGAAAAACGCGGCGGCAGACGTGGGGCTTTTTATGCGTGCACGGGCTACCCAGAATGCGATTTTATTGTTAATATGAAGCCATCAGGAAAAGTATGTCCTAAGGACGGAACACCTCTTTTCCCAAAATCAGGGGAAAATAATACTCCTATCTGTTTGCGGGAAGGATGTAGCTATTCTGAACAAGAGGATTGATGTATGTCTAGAGCACACGAATTTATTATTTTTCTGGTGTTTGTTCCTGCGATATTATTAAGGACGCAGTTTGATTTTGGTCGTTATGTTGTTTCCCAAGACCATGTACCTTTATATGATACTTTTGCTGATAGTTCTGCAGTTGATTTTGCGCCATTTCTGCTTGTGTTCAAAGCTCGGGCACAGCGCGGAACAAGAATACAGCTTAGTTACAAAGGCCGGGAATTATGGATTGAAATGCATAATGTGATTAAGATGGATTTTAATTCTTGGAATTTTTCCGACAGTTCAACGGACTTTATCGAAACAAAACTTGTTGGGAATGTATTATGGTTTGCCTACAAAAGAGCACTGTATGCTATGGATTTGTCTGATATTAATATGCCTGTTGTTCAAAAAAAGGCTGAATTGCCAGCGGTTTCTGATGCTCAAGCTTCTGAAGATAGGACTTTGTGGCTTTTGAGCGGTGAGTCTAGCTATAAAAATGAGCGAAATCTTCGTCTAGCTTTATTCAGCGTACCTCAGAAACGTTTTGTGCCTTTAACCATGATTTATGGAAATAATATGTCACTGCTGGATGCAGCATTTTCTGCAGACAATCGCTTTGTTGCTGTGCACACGGATCTCCAGGATGCTAAAAAATTAACGGTTTTTTCTACAAGCAATGGAATTTTGGAGCATTCTTTAAATGATGTGGACAATTTTTTTTGGTATGGAAATTCGATTTTGATTTTCCGCGAGCATGATATTATTTTATTCGATCCTAGTCAGCCTAATATGGAACGGACAATTTTATATGCCTCTCCTAAACAAAGGGATACGATTGAATACCGGCAGATCGGCGATCGTATGCTAATTGCAGTTGATGGAATAGTTTATGTTCTAACTAATAGTAATCTTCAAAAAACAGATTTCAAATCTATAGATCGTAGTTCGGATAGTAGTTTGGAACATTTTGAAGAAAAAGGTTTGGCATATACTCTTTATAAAGGTAAGCAACTGCGTTCTTTATCGGGTAGCAAGCCACGTTGGGAATTCGATTCTTTTTTGGGTAATAACTACATTGTTTATAGGGAGAAAAAAGGAAGTGCATTAACGACACTCTATTTATATAATCCGAAAAAAGATGTTAGCCTACCCTATTATTGGGTTGAAGAGCCGAGTCAGATTCTCAATGATGGATTAGCTATTGAAGCTGTAAATGAAAAAAATGACGTCTGGTTTTTTCTGGAAAAACCTGGTGAAACTGCGAAAATTTTGCAACTTAGTGAAATTATTAAATAAAAAAATAGAATTGGCATAATTTTTGCTAATGATATTTATAAAGCATCAAATAAATAACAAAAAGGAGTTTTATTATGGCTAAGGATTTATTATTTTCCAGTGAAGCACATCAAAAAGTGCTGACAGGTGTTGAAAAGCTTGCCAAAGCTGTTGGTACTACATTAGGGCCACGCGGGCGAAATGTAGTTTTGGATAAAAAATATGGGGCTCCACATATTACAAAAGATGGAGTTACAGTTGCAAAAGATATCGAATTGGAAGACAGTTTCGAAAACATGGGTGCTCAGCTTGTCCGAGAAGTGGCTACTAAAACTAACGATGTTGCTGGTGACGGAACCACAACTGCTACGGTTCTAGCACATGCTATCATTAAAGAAGGTTTCAAAAATGTTACTGCTGGTTCTAATCCTACACTTATCAAACGGGGAATGGATAAGGCATTGGATGTTTTAGTGCAGGAAATTCAAAAAATTGCAAAAGAAGTAAAAACTTCGGAAGAAATTAACAGTGTTGCTACGATTTCAGGCAATAATGACAAAGAAATTGGAAAATTGATCGCTGAGGCGATGGAAAAAGTGGGCAAAGATGGCGTGATTACTGTTGAAGATTCCAAAGCGATGGAAACTTATGTTGATGTCGTTGAAGGTATGCAATTCGATCGCGGCTATTTGTCGCCATATATGGCTACCGATGCTGAAAGTATGGTTGCTGAGCTTGATGATCCTTATATTTTGTTGTATGATAAGAAAATTTCTTCGCTGAAAGATTTGGTTCCGTTGCTTGAAACAGTGCTCAAGCAAAGTAAACCTCTTCTTATTATTGCGGAAGATGTTGATGGTGAAGCTTTAGCAACATTGATTGTCAATAAGCTACGTGGTACGTTGAATGTTGTTGCTGTGAAGGCTCCGGCTTTTGGCGACAGAAGAAAAGCAATGCTTGAAGATATTGCTGTTCTTACAGGTGGGCAAGTGATCAGCGAAGATAAAGGTATGCGCTTGGATCAGGCTACTCCTGATATGTTGGGACGTGCACGCAGAGTCCGCGTTGAAAAAGAAAATACTACTATCGTTGACGGTGCTGGTGAAACTTCTGCGATCAAAGGGCGTGTAAAACAGATTGAAATGGCTATCGCTGAAAGCACTTCAGACTATGATATCGAAAAATTGAACGAACGTAAAGCAAAACTTGCTGGTGGTGTTGCTTTGATTAAAGTTGGCGCAGCAACAGAAGTCGAACTAAAAGAGAAAAAAGACAGAGTTCAAGATGCCCTTTCTGCAACAAAAGCGGCTGTTGATGAAGGCATCGTTGCAGGTGGCGGGCTGGCATTATTAAAAATTCAAGCTGCATTGGATTCCCTCAAAGGAGACAATGAAGAAGAACAAGTTGGTATCAATATTATCAAAAAGGCTATTGAAGCTCCTATGAAACGCATTGCTGAAAATGCAGGAGTGGATGGTTCGGTTATTGTTATGAAAGCCCGTGAATCGAAGGAAACTCAAGGTTATAACGCGTTGACGGATGAATGGGTGGATATGATGAAATCTGGTATTGTGGACCCTGCAAAAGTAACACGTACCGCATTGCAAAATGCTGTGTCGATTGCAGGAATGCTCCTAACAACGGAAGTAATGATTACGGACAAGCCTGAACCGAAATCTGATATGCCGAATCCCGGAATGGGTGGCGGCATGGGAATGCCCGGTATGATGTAAAATTTCTTAAAAGCTGCCTCCTATTTTGGAAGGCAGCTTTATTTTATAAAAATATAGAAAAACTATTGATTTTTTAAGAAAAAGCGTGTATTATTTTTAAAATTACTCTTAAGAGTTTGGAGCTGTCTATGAAATTTAGTATTAACAAGGATGAATTTCTCAAAGTTTTAATAACAGCTGATTCTATCATTAATCCTCGCACTCCATTAAGTATTTTATTGAATGTATATATAGAAGTGCATAATGATGGTCAAATGATGCTATTCAGCTATAATGGCGATCACGGCGTAAAAATAGAAACGAATGTTGATGTTCAAGAAGCTGGTAAAATCAGTGTATTATCGAAAAAGCTGCTTGAAATTATACGGAATATTCCGGGTGATCGTATAGAAATTGAACATCAAGAAGGTCAACTTGAAGTTATTATAAGGCCTGAAGGAAAAACATCGCCTACATTTAGGCTGCATGGTGTTTCGGCGGATACCTATCCGGTATTTAAAGAGTTCAATTGGGAGTCGTATCTCAAACTGAATCAAAGTACATTGCGTGAACTTATTACCTGTACAGAGTTTGCGGTTTCAAACGATATGTCTCAAATTGCTTTTACTGGCACGTTTGTTAAAGAAAGCGCCGATGGACTGCTTTCATTTGTTGCGACAGATGGTAAACGTTTAGCTGTTATTACAAAACCTATCGAGGAAAAGAATGGTGAAATCATTCTTGATATTATTGTCCCTCAGCGTATTATGAAAACAGTCAGTGATGCTTTAGGGTATGGCGATGTTTTATTTTCTGTTAAAGAAGGTCAGGCATATTTTAAAATAGATAATGTTTATATTTTCACTAATTTAGTAGAAGGTAAATTTCCAAATTATAGAGATGTTATTCCTGATCAAAGCGCATCAACGTTGGTTGTTGGTGCTAGTGAATTATCTTTATGTTTGTCACGAGTTGCTATTATGTCTGACAATGAATCAGGCCGTATCAAACTGGATGTTGATAATAATATGCTTACAGTGTCGAGTTCGACAGTGCAAGGAGAAGGTTTTGATACTCTTGGAATAGAATATAGTGGTGAACCAACCTCAGTTGCTGTTAATCATAAAGCATTAACTGATTTTTTACGGGTACTTCAAGGCAAAAAAGTTTTGATTTCTATGAATTCTCCTAATAGTCCGATTCTTCTTATGCCTTCCGGTGAAAGTGATTATGAATACATTACAATGCCAATGAAAGTATAAGGATTATACTATGGATGATAGTAGTTGTAGACAGAATAATGTAAAAGAAGCATTTTTTGTTGCACTTTCGCAACTGCAAGCAGAGGATATTTTTATTCCTATTTCCACTGTTAAAATGTTTGAATTAGAAGATTCTTACGATTTGATCTTAGATGCGATAAAAAGTAATGGATTTTCTCGCTATCCTGTTTATCAAGATGGTATTGATAATATTGTTGGTATTCTTCATGCAAAAGATTTGTTGGGTATTGAAAAAAATAATTTTAATATAAAAAATATTTTACGGACCCCTTTTTTCATTTCAGAAAATAAGCAGCTTGATAAGCTTTTTATGGAAATGATTCAAAAGCGTATGTTATTGTCAATTGTAGTTGATGAATATGGTTCGGTTCGTGGAATAATTACTATGGAAGACATTTTAGAAACATGTTTTGGGCATATTTTAGATGAATTTGATCTAGAAGAAAAAGATTTTACTACCAAGATGGCTAATAATAGAGAATTTCTTGTTGATGCCCGTATGCCCCTAAGCGATTTTAATAAGAGTTTTAATGCGTCGTTGCAGAGTGAAGACAGTGATACCATTGCGGGTTTTATTATTGATCAGCTCGGACATGTACCAGAACAAAATGAAATTTTAGAGTATGATAGCTTGAAAATTAAAGTTAACAAAGTAAATGGGTCAAAGCTGATTGAGTTAATGATTACAAAAACTTAAACCGAGGAAAACATGAATATTTTATTTACAAATGACGATGGTTACGATGCTATCGGTATTAATACTGCTTATAAAGAATTTTCTCCTCATCATAATATTTATATGTGTGCTCCCTTACGCCATAAGAGTGCATTTAGTCATGCTATCAATGCTTGGGACGATTTAGAATTGATTGAGTTGACTGGTACAACAAAAGGGTTTGCGTTAGATGGAACGCCAGCTGATTGTGCAAAAGCGGCTACTTTGGGTCTCTTTGGAAATTTGAAATTTGATTTAGTGCTTTCAGGTATTAATTTTGGGATCAATGCAGCACAGGATATTTTTTATTCCGGGACGGTTGGGGCTGCACGGGAAGCTATGTTCCAGGGAATATTTGCTATTGCATCTTCTTTAGACATAAGGCTTGATTTAGATCATGATGAAGCTTCTGCTCCTGAAATTTTTGCTTATTCTGCGCGCATTCTTCGTCGTATTGTTGAAGCATTGCCTCCTAAAATCTTAACTTATAAAGATTCCATTATTAATGTTAATTTTCCTTATACTCTTTCTGCTAAAGGAATTAAATGCGCCCAACTTGGCAAACATGACTATAATACCCGAGTTAATGTTTTTGAAAAAGAAGGAACATCTTTTCTTAACTTTAGTAGCCGTTCTACCCATCCCACTGCGTCGACTGAACATGATCTTTCTTTATTAGATGAAAACTATATTGTTGTAACGGCACTATATCATGGAGTTGTATTGGATCCCGTCCTCCAAAAAGAACTGTTCTTCTTAGAAGATATTTCTTTAGAGGATATTTAAATTCAGTTTTTCATATCTATAAGCAATTTCGGGTTATCTTTAAGATCCTGTATTGATGATGCGTTTATTAATAACATAGTTGTTTCGATTTGTTTTTTTATACTAAGAAGATAGGATCGAACACCTTGGGCATTATTTCCTATAGCAAGATAAGCTGCTGGACGTCCTATCAGAACAGCATCAGCACCTAAAATTAATGCTTTTACGACATCAGCACCAGATCTAATTGCTCCGTCTATGAGAATACCAGCACGGTTTCCAACAGCTTTTTTTATCGCAGGCAGAACATCTATAGGACACGGAAATGCTTCGTTGATTCTGCCTCCGTGTGAAGACACAATGATATGTGTTGCTCCAGCGTCAATAGCAGATAAGGCATCATGAACAGATAAAATTCCTTTGATGACAAAAGGAACCTTATATCCTCGAGAAATTTCTCTTAATTCATCAATAGTTTTAGGACATGTGCCTTGTCCGGCAAGAATGAATGTTTTTAATCCTATACCATCGATATCCGTGCCAATCCCTAAAGCTCCCGCTTCCAAAGCTGCTGTAAATCTCTCTCTGATGAGGTTTGAATCAGTACGCGGTTTGCATATTGGAATAGAATGCCCAAAATTTTCTAAAATAGCCTGCGCACATACCGAAAAAACATTTAATGGTGCAGGATCAGCAATGAATCCCATAGTACCTGCTTGATAAGCTCCTTTGATGAGTGCCCTTTGAAATTCTAACTCCGTAGAGGCATTGTTATAATTGATATAGACCCCTCCAATAGGAGCTGTGAATACTGGCATAGAGTGTTTTTGTCCGAACATTTCTATCGATGTGTCTACATTTCTGACGTTGTGAATGTAAGTAGGCACTAATTTAAGTTCTCGGTAACGTTGGTAGCTTTGTATGAATCCTTCTCCTGTGCCGACGCCACCCACTCCTGGGATCTGCCCACGGCACCAAAGTCCATCACATGTTCTGCATACATTACATGTGCCTTTCAAGAGCATGCGTGCTTTGTCTTCGGATTCTTTAATATATGTATGCAAGTCGTATTCAGGTTCTATTGTAAATTTTATACTCTTAATGGCTTTATTCACTGCATGAATTGCTTGTAATCGACTTGGAGCTGTCGCAATGATACTGCCTGCTTTGTCTAAATTATTTTTGGGTGAAACGGAAATATCACCGGGATTAGCACGCATCGAAAAGTGTGTGATAAATTCTCGCTGTGAAATGTTTTCTGGGACAGAAATGCCGATAATTTTTCCGGGTGGGGCGATGATTGCGCGTTCGATACTGACTAAATTTTTTGTCGGTCCGAATGATGTAAGTTGTTCGCCCATCGCTAGCATCACCATATAGCGGTGTAACGGAATGCCAGTAGCTGCCGGAAATGTATGTGAAGACATATATCCGCCAGATAAACGTGCAGCTATTTCAATAACCCAAGTCCTTTCATTAGAAACTTTTATATCTATTTTGGCTGCTCCGTGTTTTAATCCTAATGCTTTGATAGCATCTCGGAACGTAATTAATGCTCTGTCAATCCATTCTTGTGGCAGATTTGACGGCAGAATATGACCTGTTTCTACAAAATATGGTGCATATTCAATAATTCGATCCGCAATTCCTGTGATTGTTACAGTATGATTAAAGACTAGAGAGTCAATACTAAGTTCCGGAGCATCGATATATTCTTCTATAAGATATTCATTGGAAGAAGAGTATTTTTGCACTAACTGAAAAGCAGCTTCGAGTTCGTCTTCTTTTCTCACTAAAGATGTTCCTCTTGCTCCCATATTATTGATAGGTTTAACAACACAAGGGCTATTAAATTCTTTAAAAAAGCGATTTAATTCATTAAGTGTGGAGAAAATTTGAAATTTTGGAATTGAGACCCCTGCCGATGCTAAGGCTTCACGCATTAGTTTTTTATTGCTAGCTCTGTGTGCTGCTTCAATACTATGACCTGGAAGATGAAAATGATGAGCAATTGTTGCAACTGCTAATGATGCGTCTGTTCCTGCTGTTGCTACTCCATGAATAGGTCCGTTTTGCGCCGTAAATGAAATAATTTTTTCCAAACTTTCTTGAGGATTCATAGTATCAGCAATAATTTTTGCATCAGCATAAGCAAAACCGGGAGCATCAGGATTCTGATCGCTAGCAACAACAAAAAGTCCAAGTTCTTTAGCGGCTTGTATTAATGGAACCTGTAATTCACCTGCCCCCACAATAAGGATTTTTTTATTTTCTCGTTTCATAATAGCCTTCTTAATTGTATTTTGGTGTGGGATTGAGGGGGAAAGTATCGTTGTATTCTCCAATGAACAACCGTACGGGATCTATGTAAAATTCTTTGTCCAAATACTTGGGAGTTGTATACAATATCTCAGCAGAATCCAAATTAGCTGGGGTGCTGTTTAACCGAGCTTTGGATGAATAAAGTTGTGTTTCTAAGACTGTCAATTCGGTAATTAACTGAAAATTTTCATCAAAAACGGATAATAATTGATTATTTGTTATACCGTAACTGCTGCCTAGATCTGTTTCGAAGGACGAATCGGGTAATCTTTTTTCGATATAAGCAATAGGTACTAAATATTGTGAAACGGCTTTTAAGAGTTGAAGTGCGTTCTCAGTGAATGACGACGAATGATAATTAAATTCTCTATTCTTAACTAACAACCCTTTTTTATCAAAAAATAATGCTTTAATATGGTTATCCTTATCGTTTGATAAGTGAATAATTAAGCCATTATTAGTATTAGTTCTGAAAAATGAGCGGCTTTCTAAAGCAAAATTTTTATTTATTTTAGTTTGCAACTCAAATTTTGGGAACATAGGGTTTAGAAATTCTAGTATATCAGAGAAGTGTTGTGCATAATATTCTTGATTTTCGTCAATAAAAAATAATATTTTATATTGATATAATTTATGTTCTTTCTGATTAAGACGACCTGTTTTTGCCCATCGATCCCGTATTTCAAGCGTAGTAATCGCTTTTTTGTTTGTAGAATATTTTGCTATTTGTTTTAAAATATCTGTCACTTGGAATTCATTTTTTTTTATCTTGGCAAATTCTAAAAGTTCATGATAAGCCTGATCATTGAACGGATCAAGCAGAATAATGGTTTTTAGCAATGTCAAATAATAGCTGCTTAATCCCTTTTTCTTATTTTTTTTTGCAGTCTGCTCGAAGTATTTTGTTAGAGAAATTCTGTTTTCATGACTAGGAGGGTATTTTTTTGCTAGGAAAAAGGCATATATCGAATGATACATTTGATTTCCTGGCGAAAGCTCAAATGCTGTTTTTAAACTGATTTCTGCATTATTTGAATCATTTTGTATCAGATACAGCTTATACAAATTCCAGTTAACAGATGCAGCAATTGGATATGCAACGTTACTAAAAACGTTTTTGATATTTTGGTAATATGTTAAAGCTTCCGAAAATTTTTGTTTAATAAATAATAAATCTGCAATTTGAATATCTCGTTTAACACTCTTTCCAAAGCGTGTATTTGCTTCCTTCAAAACAGCAACAGCTTTGGCATAATTTTTTTCGTCAATATAGTAATCAGCAAGTGCATGTAAGATTCCAACTTCTTGGGGAAACTGGGCAATCGTTTCTAAGAAAATCTGCTGTGCTAGATTACTTTTCGATTGATGCTGTGCCAGTCGAGCTTTTAAAATATTATTCTGCCATGCTTTCGGATTGAAACTCTCTGATAGATTCAATAATCTCTGTGCATCCATGATTTTTAATTCCTGGAATCTCAGCAAAGAAAATTCATAATATGTTTCTGCTATTCCTGGATCTATTTCAAGTGCCTTGTTATAAGCATCTGCTGCTTCTTGATATTTTCCTGATTGTCTATAAATATTGCCGGCAAGAATATAGTTTTGAACATTTTGAGGAGCATAATATAAAGCACGGTTAATGTTAGAAATGCTTTCTTCGAAATTTCCAGTTTTATAGTAGAGCTCTGCTGAAAGGAGGTATGCTGTTGAATTTTCTGGGTTAAGTTTTAATAAATCTTTTAGCAATGTTTCAGCAACAGCATAATTATCGATATCAAGAGCTTCTTTGATCTGCTGCTCTATTTGATGAGTATTACTGGATACTTGTGAGGATACTAAAAATATAACGAAAAACAATATTAAGCTTTTGTTATATATTTTCATGCTGGTCCTCTTCGGTTTCTGCGGCACTGATATCTATGCCTTGATCAGAAAAATTTTTCAGGATGTTGTTAGCGGTCATATAGAGATTTTTTGATAGGGAAACAAGGGCTTTTGGCTTTTCTTTATTTGATTTTCCTATTCCGAAAATTTTCGACAATACGATTTTTGCACGACCTATTTTGTTGATTTGCTCTTCGCAACTAATAAAGAGGTCGAGATTTTTAAGTGTAAGAATAGCTGTGATGTAAAGTATGCCATCATAACCGAAATTGGTATCTACATCAGGACCCATCCAGACAAATCCGTCAAAAGGTTCAATATTTTTCATTTGACGTTCTAAAGCATTTTCATAATTAATCAACGCTTGACGATACATTTCTTGTCGAAGTTTTTTGAAATGGTCTAAATTTGTTTTTTTATAAACATCGTCTGCAAGCCATGCCGCACGTAGCGTATATAACCCTCGCCGTGCAGTAGGTGAAAATTCCTTAGGCAGGTGAATTGTATTCATAAAGGCCAGAATATACGATCCTAATCCCGTAATGACATTACGGTAGTCTCTAAAATTCAATGTTTCCCCGAAAATTTTCCGAATCAGATTCAAGCGGTTACCTTTGTCTTTGTTGATTTTGGAAATCTGAACTTCTGTCATTTTCTGCATATCACTAGGCAACCCCGCAAAAAAACACTCAGGACACACAACAATAGGATATATAAGAGGATTTACTGTACCATATTTCTGAGTCGGAATGTAGAGACGCCGCAGTTCATCAGTCAAGTCGCCTGCGTTGATACGGCCTCTGCCGGTTTGTAGTTCCTCGCGTTGAAATTCTGTACCGCATGCAGGACAAGTAATGAGATTTTTTGAAAAAAAGGTAACGCGTTGAACTTTTTCGTTCACGGAAAACTCCTTAAGTATGCTGTATAGTTTATTATAAACTATATTTTTATTTATTTCAAAATTGTGTACCATATCTCTATTTTTTGATATATTTTTTCTTATAAGCTATAATATATATTATGCAGTAAGGTGGCCTATTTTATGTCTAAAATTTCAATTTTTATCTTGTTATCTGTTGTACAGGGGTTAACGGAATTTCTTCCTGTATCAAGCTCCGGCCATCTTTATTTGTTTTCTTTGCTGTTTGGGCAAGAAAAGTCTGATTTTCTTTATGTTTTGTGTCTTCATGCGGGCACTGCATTAGCGGCATTGTGTTTTTTCCGCAGGGAAATATGGGCTATTCTACGCGGGCTGGTTGACTTTTTTTTGAAAAAAAATACTTTGAAATCTCATTATGCTTTGAAGTGGGTTGGACTTATTGCTGTGGTTTCATTACCCACACTTACGGCAGGTTTAGTTTTGCGTCCTTATATTGAAAATCTTAGCGTATGGACTCCTTTTATGATGATTGTAACAGGTGTTATTCTTTGGAGCACCCAATTTGCTCGTAATAAACACCTTTCGTTGAGGAATTTCTCTTTTAAAAATGCATTTTTAGTGGGTGTTGCTCAAAGTTTCGGATTACTGACTGGCATTTCACGTTCTGGTATTACAATATCTACAGCACTTTTTCTTGGAAGCACTCCAAAATTTGCTGGCAAATTATCTTTTCTTGCCTCTTTTGTGCCGATCTTTGGTGCTTTGTTTTTTGAACTTTTTCATGCTTCCAAACAGGAACTTTCTGTTTCTTGGAAAATGTTAGCATCTGGTTTTGTAACAGCCTTTTTTGTCGGACTTTTTTCACTAAGGTTTTTAATGGCTGTCCTTAACTCTAAAAAATTCTATCTTTTTGCATATTACTGCTTTACTGTTGCAATCACTGCAATAGCAATACTAAAAGGATTTCCATGATAAGGGCTATTATTTCTTACTCACTGATTATTTTTTCTTTAATTCTGTCTATAGCGTTAGCAACATTTTCCCCCAATGATGTAGCTGGTTTGTCTTCATCTACAAACATTCATGCTATGAATTGGTTGGGTATTGTTGGTGCTCAAATTGCTGAAGCATTTATTCTATTTTACGGGCAAGCATCTTGGTTATGGGTATTGTTTTCTTTAATTATAGGTTTGCGTTTGATTTTTGGAATTTTTCCTAAAACTTTACTGAATTATTTTTTTTCTACACAATATTTATCTATATTAACAGCGATTTGTTTATCATGTATTTATGGTTCTGAATCTTATCTTAAGGGAGGAATTTTTGGTGCTATGGTATACCAAGCACTGAAGTCAATTTTCCCCGACACTATACTTCAGACATTTTTTTGGATAATGCTAATTGTTTCTGTTATAGCTTTATGGAAGTTTCCTCATACTTTATGGAAAAAATTTATGACATACAGGCGTGCTGCTCATCAACAAAAACAATGGGATAAAGCTGAAGAATGGATTTATGTTGATAAGCAGCCAGTAGAAATTTTTGAAGAGCCGATTGAGCATCATCAAGAAGATCAAACTTTTTATCTTAACAAAAAACGTCTTACACGCCCAGAAGAGCCCTCTTTTTTGCGAGATGTTGATGTTGATTTGACGGACTCTTATAAAAACCCGCCCAATCCTTTTTACGATGTTTTAGAAGAAAATCGCTTAGAACTTGATGATATGCCGGAAATTCATACAGAATATACGGTGCCACCTGATTCTTTAGATGAACTGGAAAATGTAAAAGTGTTTCGAATTCCTGCGGTTGAACGAAATGAAGAACATCAAAAATATATGCCCCAATTGCCAGATGATTATAATCGTACGGAAGATTTTGTCAAGCCAGCACATAAAACTATTCGTTTATCATTGGATAAAGGGTTTATTGACACTGTTGAGTATGAACAGGAATCGGAGCGGCATCTTAAAAATAAAGAAGCTGATATCCGTCGCACGGAGACTAGAATATTAGAACTTGATAATGAATTATATGTTGTGGACACACCAGCAAAAGCATGTAATGATGTGTTAATTTCCAATGTGCAATATATGAAGACATTAAGTTTGTCGGATAATGATGTTGCTTTTGATAAGTTGATTGCGCAAAAAGAAATATTGTTAGATGAATATGGTTTTTATAAGGGCGAAAAATTTAGTCAAAATTACTCTTCTACGGAAGAAATTGCTGATCCTTATCGTTTAATTCTGCCGGAAATTTTTGAATCTCCAGATCAAGATATTTTCCATTCAAATGCTGGTGAATCACGAGAATTAACAGAAGCAGAAACTCAATTGATTAATAATTTGGATCATAGAAACCAACAGAAAATACAACAGAAAAATGCATTTCAAGAGAAAATCCGTCGTAAACAACAAGAATTAGCGGATCAATATCATCAATTATACATGCTGGATGAACAGGAGAAGAATTTAATTTCTCAATTGGAATCGGAATTGCGAGCAAAATTCCAGCATCAGCAAGAACTTCGCGAAAAACTGCACAAGAAACAGCAGGAATTAGCGGAATTGTATCACAGCCAACAACCTATTCAAGGTGAGGTTATTTTTGATATGTTGACCGAACAAATTGATGAACAGCTAACGCATAAACCAAATGTCAACTTTTCTATTTTCGACGATGATGCAGTAGAAGAGTTAGGAGATGAAATTCGTTTGTTGAAAGGAAACGATAAAATATCTGTTTCTGAGTCTGAAGTACAAGAAATACCGATTTCTGTATTTGATGATTTCTTTCTTGAACAGGATAAAATTCCTATTTCTATTCCGGAATATAATTTTACACATCAAGAGTTTGATGATGCTCCTGCCGATAACGAAACCACTGTTCCTGAGCCTATTGAAAATGTGCAAATTAGTAAAGATCTTCTTGATGAAATGATAATGCCAGAGCCTTCTGACGACATGCCAACACTTGATGAGATAGCGGATACTGTTGATACTGAGGAAATAGAAATAAAAGAAGAGGATATTATTGAGACTGAAGAAGAAACTGCAGATTTTGAAGAAGGCATTGAAAATACGGTATCATCCTTCGAAGATGAGGATTTAGATTTGCCGGCAAGCGCTCCACCCAGAGATTGGGAGAAAGTTTTTACTTATGAACCTACAGCTCCTGTAGCTTTGGAATTTGAAAACGAACTAATAGATAATATGGATACAGATATTTCTGAAGATGCTGACAGAACAGTAGATGATATTGATCAAAACATAATCCAAGAGTTAGAAGATGATCCTATCGAAATCAATGAAGCTGATAATATAACTGAATCGGAAGATGAAGCTGCTTATGAAGAAATTTTATTTGATGATATACAATCGTCGATAGAAGACCAAGAAGAGGATGTTGCTCATGAATTTTCTAAAGAAAAACATGTATCTCCGTGGGAAAATGTAGATCTGCATGAATCAGAGATAGTGCCTATTGTTATAGAATCTGTTGAAATAGGTTCTCTTGAAGAAAAATTCAATATTGATGAAGAAAAAGAATCTATTGTTTCTGCTGATTCCCCCCTGATGGTTGAGGAAATTCCTAATTTGATTCCGGAAATATCAGATTTAGACCAAAATGAAGCGGCACTTTTACCTAGATTTACTACTCAAAGTTATTTGGTAGCTACAGATGAATATCCTGTGGATCATTCACTGGGCAAGCCAATAGAAATTGTCTTTCCTAAAGTTGAGGATTTAGATCCTAATTTAGAAATTGTTTTTCACGAACTTGAAGACGATGAGATTGAGGAAACGATCCGCATGATTGAAGATACTTTTGAAAGTTTTAATATCCGTATGAAAGTAGTCGATTATAGTCGTGGTCCTGCTATTACGAGATTTGAATTGGAACCTCCTCCCGGGTTGAAACTCCGTACGATCCGCAATTTACAGGATGATCTGGCATTGCAAGCTGGTACATCAAATATTCGAATTATCAGTCCCGTAGAAGGTAGAAGTTATATAGGAATTGAAGTTCCGAATAAAATCAGAAGACAATTTTTGCTGCGTCAGTTTATTGAAAGTTCAGAATTTCAGCAGTCCGATGCTGCTCTTCCCTTGATTTTAGGTACCGATATAGGTGGTAAAGTGTTAGTCAGTGACCTTGCAACAACACCACATTTATTGGTTGCAGGTACTACCGGAAGTGGTAAGAGTGTTTATATTAATGCGCTGATTATGGGACTGTTGTTCAAGCTGTCAGCCGATGATCTAAAATTTATCATGATTGATCCCAAAATGGTTGAGTTAGAGCTTTATAACGGCATTCCTCATCTTTTGGCACCAATTATTACCAAGCCCGAAGAGGCGATGGCATCTCTAGAATGGGCTGTTAATGAAATGGACCGACGGTATAAAATTTTGTCGGAAAACGGTGTGCGTAATATTAAAGAATATCAAAGTTTGGTAGAAAGTTCTCTGTTCGGCGCTGAAGAATCTGGTTATGAAAAGCTTCCTTATATTGTTATTATTATCGACGAATTTGCTAATTTAATGCTTCGTTCACCTAAGGATACAGAGAAAAATATTTCACGTCTTGCAGCAATGGCACGGGCTGTGGGTATGCATTTAGTAGTTGCGACGCAGCGGCCGTCGGTGGATGTTGTTACAGGTGTCATAAAAGCGAATTTTCCGTGCAGAGTTGCGTTTCGTGTGAGTTCAAAGATAGATTCGCGTACAATTCTTGATAAAAATGGTGCGGAAGCATTGTTAGGTCGTGGCGATATGCTGTTTATGTCACCTGAGCATATGGATACTGTGCGCATTCAGTCGCCTTATGTGTCTGGGCATGATGTTGAAACGGTTGTAAGTGCTGTCAAAAAGAATGGACCTCCTAATTATGCGATTGATTTTGAAGAATTACTTTCTGCTAATAAAGACAGTATCCAAGATGGGTCTAAAACTGATGCATTAACTGATCCTTTGTTTGCAGAAGTATTACGTTATGCGGTTGATAGCGGTGAAATTTCTGCATCTGCTATCCAAAGGCGTTTTAGAGTGGGTTATAATAGGGCATCGCGTCTTATCGAAACTATGAAGGATCTTAATATTGTTATGCCGCCTGTTAGTGCCGGCAAAGGCTGGCAGGTGCTTATTTCCAAAGATCAGATTGCCGATTATATCGATTTTTAAGGAATTTTTGTGAACAGAGAGGCAGGAGAATTTATTCGGCAGTCTGTGCGTGATGAAATTGCGCATATTATTCAACAATATGATGATGCAGAAGTTTTTTTTGTAGGCTGGGTGGATCGTTATGGAATTGTATCAGAGATCGAGGCAGTAGCATTTGGGAATGATGAATCAGTGCCGGCACCTCTTGCTGAGGGGCTGCGTGGTGATTTGGTTATTCATAATCATCCGTCTGGTGATCTGCGTGCATCTAATCCTGATATTCACATTGCATCTTTGCTGGCTATGCGTAAACTGGGTTTTTATATTGTTGATAACAGTTGTGAACAATTGAATATTGTGTACAAGCCTAAACCACGTATATTTCTTGAAGAAAATCAAGTGCTTAAGTTGTTCCAAAAAGAGGGGCTTTTAGCGCAAACAATAGGGTCTTATGAAGAACGTTTTGAGCAAGAGCAGCTAGTTCGGAAAATTGTCTCTGCGATTAACGATGATCAGATTCTTCTTGCTGAGGCAGGAACAGGGACAGGAAAATCGCTGTCTTATTTAATTCCTATCACTTTATGGGCTGTCCAAGCTGATAAACGTGTCCTTATTACGACACATACAATTAATTTGCAAAATCAAATTGCTAAAAAAGATGTCGAACTTGTTGCTCCTATTGTAGAAAAAGTAACAGGAATCAGGCCACGTTTTGCTGTGCTTGTGGGCCGAAATAATTACATTTGTCCTAAAATGGTTGATGAATTGGTTCATGATACAGATAAATCACGTTTACTTTTCGACAATCAGGAGGCGATTTCTTTGCATCTTGAGATGATTATGATATGGCTTGAAAAAACAACAGATGGCTTAAGATCATCGCTTCCCGAGCCTATTCCTCACAGCCTTTGGGATGAAATTTCTGCTTCAACTCCTAATTGTCCCAGAAAAGAATGTCCGTTTTATAGTTCTTGTTTTTACTATAAAGCACGAATGGCAGCTGAGGCATCACATATTATTATCGGGAACCATGCTTTGTTGCTGTCTGCGATCGATGAAGAACAAGGTTTTATTGCAACTCTTCCTCATTTTTCGGGACTTGTGCTGGATGAGGGTCATCATCTTGAAGATGCAGCCCTTCGAGCTATGGCGGATGAATTTTCTTTCGGTGGGATTGCATGGCGTTTGTCGCGTTTGTTCCGACGCAATGCTGATAGAAATTTTGGTCAGCTTAGTTTACTCCGCGACCGTTCGGGCTTGGATGCTCATCCAGAATTGAGCGAACTTTTTTATAATGTGTCAGAGCGGATTGTAGACTTATCATCGACACTCAAGCAACGGGAGCTTTTATTCCGAGAGTGTTTGAAAGAATTAGAGTTTAATTTGGTTGAGCTTGATCTTTACACTCTCAGTAAACCTGGTTGGAAACAAGCCATAACTATATTAAAGGATCTGTTTGATAGTGTACGTAGTATTGAAGTTTTATTGACAAGTCTTATAAAAAAAATGACAGAACTGTTTGTGGAAGAAAGAATTCTCGAAATTTTGAAAGTAGCTGCCATTCATAATGATGCCTTGCTGGAAATGAGACGTACTTTTGAAAAAATTTTCAATCTTGAAGAAGAAAATACACATGTTAAGCAAATGGAATTGTCTTCAAATATTGTTCGTTTTTCTGTAGGGTCTGCGGATGTTGGCGATTTTCTAGCGAAACATATTTTCAGAGTTAAAGATTTTACAATTGCTACGTCAGCTACGTTGTCTATTGAAGGTAAGTTTGATTATTTTATTCAAGGTGTGGGTTTGAATTTTGTGCAGGACCGCATTGTTGAATCAATTATTTTGCCTAGCCCTTTTGACTATAAAAATCAAATGGCTATGCTTGTATTTGAAGAGAGCGGTATCTCTCCGCAAAAAATAGAATCAGAAAAACTGAATTTGCTTCGAGAAGCAATACTTGCTGTAGGAGGAGGTACTTTGATTTTGTTTACGTCTTACAAAGCGTTAGGTTTTGCTTACGAAAAATTAGCTCCTGATTTTTCCCAAGCTGGGCTTTTCCCGATGAGCCAAAAAGAATTTTCCCGGGAAGAACTACTTCAAACTATGCATGCAAAGGATTATACTGTGATTTTTGCAACTGCAAGCTTTTGGGAAGGCATAGATGTGCCAGGAGATCATCTTCGCTTTTTGGTCATTGACAAATTACCTTTCGATAATCCGAGTGATCCTCTGTTCAAGGCGAAATCAAAAATTCTTCAAGCTCAAGGTAAAAATTCGTTTCAGGAATTGTCAATTCCGCGGGCACTTTTGCGTTTCAAGCAAGGGATCGGTCGACTGATTCGTTCGAAGACAGATAAAGGTGTGCTTTTAGTGCTAGATGCTCGTGTTTTTTCAAAATTCTACGGGAAATATTTTGTCAATGCAGCAAAACCAGCTCAAACTTTTTCGTTGGCTCCCAAAGAAATCCTTCAGTATATAGCAAAATTTTTTCGTATTTCATTTCCTTTTTGAATTAAACCAGTTATAATATGAAAAATAAAATCAGGTGGTTTATGAAGCTTTTTTGTATGATTTTTTTGATATTTTCTCCTATCTATGCTGATAGCAGCGATGATTTTATGCTTGCTGTCAAATCGGGTGATATATTGAAAGTTCGAGCATGCGTATCAAGAAAAAAATCATTAGTCAATTTTAAAGACAAATATCACTATACACCATTGTTATACTCTGTATCTATCAATAATTTGGAAATAGCAGAATTTTTATTGCATAATGGAGCCAAAGCAACCTACAGAAACAAAAATGGAGAAACAGCATTGATTCCTGCGATAGGTGAACGAAATCTCGCGATGATAGACCTTTTGTTGAGCTATAAAGCTCCTCTTAACAAAAAAAATCGTCAGGGAGCTAGTCCTATTTTTTATGCTATTTCTGAAGGTGATGTTTCATTAGTTGAGTACTTGGTCAAGCGCGGAGCTGATATTGAAATAAAAACAAAGGAAGGTATGACACCGCTCATGTGGGCTGTGATCAACGGACATAAAGAAGTTGTAGATTTTTTGATTAGACAGGGAGCAAAAATCCATATCCAGGACAAAGAAAATATGAATCTTTTAATGCATGCGGTTGAGTCACAAAATTTGGAATTGGTGAGGTTGATGATACGCTTAAAAATTGATCCCGATGCTAAAGATATTTATCAGCAGAATGTTTTAGATTTTGCTAAAAAAACTGGAAATCATGATATTATTGACGTTATAGAAAATTATTTACTTGTCCGGAGAATTTATAGGAGAAAATAGTATGAATTTACCAATAAAAAAACTCAATCCCCGTGCCGTTTTGCCTCAGTATCAAACTCCTGGCTCATCAGGTGCGGATCTTTACGCTCTACTTGACGGTGAATTCCATTTGATGCCTCATCAAACAGCTGCTATTCCCACAGGGCTAGCTGTTGCTGTGCCCCTAGGATTTGAAATGCAAATTCGTGCACGCAGTGGGCTAGCTGCTAAAGGTATTATAGTACCGAATGGACCAGGCACGATCGACTCCGATTATCGTGGGGAATTGAAAATTTTACTTCATAACCTTTCTGATCAGGTGTTTGTGGTAGAGCCTGAAATGCGCATTGCACAGGCAGTTGTAACTCCAGTGCAACAATGCTGTTTTGTGGAAAATGACACTTTGCCAGCAACCGATCGCAATGAGGGTGGTTTTGGCAGCACAGGAATAAAATAATGATTTTTAAGGATGAAGTAAATATTTGTGTCTCTTCTGGAAAGGGGGGAGATGGTTGTGTGTCGTTTCGGCGTGAAAAATTTATTCCAGAAGGCGGTCCCGATGGTGGTGATGGTGGTAATGGTGGTGATGTTGTCTTTCAAGTGAGCTCTAATCTTAATACTCTAGCAAATTTTCATGAGGGTCAGAAGTTCAAAGCCAAAAATGGCGCTGACGGCATGGGAAGAAAAAAATTCGGACGCAAAGGTGATGATTTAATTTTGCAGGTTCCTCCAGGAACTATCATTTATGAAATTCTTGAAGACGGTTCTAGTAGATTTTTAGCAGATTTGTCGTCTGAGCAACAAAAATATATAGCGGCACGTGGAGGGTGTGGTGGCAAAGGAAATGTTCATTTTAAAAGTTCTGTCAAGCAAAGTCCTCAATATGCTCAGAAAGGAAAACCTAGTATACAAAAATATTTGCGATTGGAATTAAAATTAATTGCCCATATCGGATTTGCCGGTTTTCCTAATGCTGGGAAATCATCTTTAATAGCTCGTCTAACCAATGCACATCCTAAAGTTGCTGATTATCAGTTTACTACCCTGGTACCTAATTTAGGTATTATGGTTCCATCTTCTTTTGAAGATGGGCTGATAATTGCTGATATTCCTGGCTTGATTCAAGGCGCGCATGCCGGGAAAGGATTAGGCCTTGAGTTTCTTAAGCATATTGAGCGAACAAAATTATTGCTCTTTGTGTTGGACATTACGGATGATCCACAGCAGAAATTTACTATATTGCAGCATGAATTATCTTTGTATTCGGAAGAATTGGAATCTCGACCTTTTGCTGTATGTCTTAACAAGATTGATTTAATGTCTGAATTTTCTGAAGAAATTCTATGTTTTATTGATGAACTAAAACATCAAGATATCGTGGTTTTCACAGTTAGTGCTGCAACTGGTCAGGGCTTAGAGGAAATGAAAAAATTACTTTACAGTCTTTGGAAATCTCTGCCGGATACAGATGTTATTCAAGATCATGGTTTTGATGATTTTACACAGGGGGTGGATTTGTAATTCTCTTAAAAAGCTTTTGCAAACTCATGAGAATAACTCATAGAATCAACAGAAATCTTATTAATTGATTCTACGTCCATGTGAAAATCTCGGATTAAATCATAAATTTTGTTTATTTGATTTTGTTCCAGCATTTTTACAATCATTAAAGCGCTTCCTAAATGTCCTTTGTTAAACAGCAAAGCGTCACTAATTCCTTTAGAAACATGGATTTCCTCAAGAATTATTTTCAAAGGAACATGTAGTAAAGTGTCACTCAGTGATAGTAGTCCTGTTAGAAAGGATTCGTCAGACAGTGTGCGAGAAATTTTGCTGCCTGCATGAGAACGAATAATTAATTCCATCATTTTCCCACGCTGCGCAGCTAATAAAAATAAAGGGTTTGAACTTGTAGTTTGGCTTTCGGACATCTTTTTGGAGTAAAGCATCAGAAGTAGCCATTGTGATAAAGCTCGTTTTCCTAATAAAGCGATCGTTTGTCTGATGGAGGTGATCTCTTGAATAGGAGACACACTTGCTGAGTTTACCAGTTTCAACAGCGATATTATTAAATCTGGATGATTTTTTAAAATTCTCTCAATATCTTCGATTTCAACGTCTTGTTTTAAAAGCTTGATTATTTGAATAATTCCTTGAGTATTTGTATCAAATCCGGTTCCTTCGACAAGACTTGGCTTTGTAAAAAAATACCCTTGAAAATAATGAAACCCTAAATCATAGCATAAATCAAATATCTCTGTAGTTTCTACTTTTTCAGCTAATAGAGCGACATTGTAAGCAGCAAGAATTTCTGTTTTTGTTTTGAGATTTTTTTCCGTTGTTTCCAAAACATCGACTTTTACAATTTGAACTTCCTGCAGCACAGGGCGCCAATATATTAAATTTTCGTCGTTAATTACAAAATCATCTAGCGCAAAAATATATCCTTTTGTCTTCAAATGTCGGATCAATTGTATCAGCTCGGGTGATGGTATTTGAGTTTCAAGTATTTCAATAACATATTTTTTTGGAGGCAGAATATCGAGAAGATCTTTCCTCAAGAGGTCCATACCGATATTGATAAAGCCTCTTTTGTTACCTAGGATGCTTTCGGTGCCAAACATATTCAGTGCTGTCGAAAGTACCGATGCTGTGGCTTCGGTTTCTGAGCAGATTGATGTGTTGTCCAAATTTCGAAACAGTAGTTCGTATGCAGCTAAATTTTTTTCACGGTCTAGTATAGCTTGTCGGCCTAAAAGTAATTTCATAAACATCCTTCTTTGATTATTGGCTATATTATAAGTTTGTATACGTTATTTTTCAAGATAATTTCCTAAATTATTTATGGAAAAAAGACGATAAACGTATATGAATAAAAAATACGGTTATTTTTTTCTTTATTTGAGTGTGTTTTGGTTGGTAGGATTGTTTATTTTTGGGGAATCTGGCATCCTCGACAGCACCTATAAAAGCAAGGAAATTCTACGTTTAAAAAATATTGTTTTGCAGTCTGGCATGGAAATTGAAGAAATGACGCGTGAGTATCAAAAATTAAAATCAATGAAAGTACCAGATCAAGCTTTTTTAATCCAGCAAGGAAGAAAAACTCAAAATATTATCATTTTCAAAAAACCTAATGTCAATATTCAAAAACAAACAGAAATTTCTTTAAATAGTGAAAAACAATTGTTTCTTCGTGTCGGTGGCATGGCATTGATTTTTTTATTGTTCGGTATTTTAGGACTTCAAGTGATAACTTGGTATCTTCAGAAAAAGCCAGTGAGTTTAATACCTAAAGAAGGTGAATAATGATTATCTATCGTTTATTGCGTTATTTTATTTTTTTATTTATTGTGATTTTTTCTGCACTTTTTTTTGTTCGGCATAATTTTAGTCCTTTTTCAGGGCTTGCGGAACAATTTAACCGATTTGATAATTTTTATGCATCCTTGTCTCAAAAACATAATGATAAAATTCAAGAAACTTCTTCAGAACAAATTGTTGCTGAATTTGAGAAAATATTAATTTTTGCTTCTCGAGAGATAGATTTTTTTATTAATGATATTCGTTTTGTTCCTGCTGTGGAAGATATTTTTCAACACCGTTTCGATGATATAGAATATCTTGTTCGGGAGTATCTTATTGGGGACAAATATTTCCAAGATATTCTTGTTCTTTATAATGATACGGTTGCTTATAAGTATGAAAACTCTTATATAGGTTCGCCACTTGTCTTTCGCAAGGTTGTAAAAGTTGATGATAGAGATATCATATTAGATTTTGTTTATGATGTGGCTATATTATACCAGGATATTCAAATAAATCCTTTGCCTTTAGCTGTTAAGTATAAAACAAATATTATTGCATCGAAGAGTTTTCAAAAAGATATATTTAATCCTTTTTTGCTTAAACTGAACATGAATACAATATCTAATGGTGAACTATTGATACAACAGGGCCGTAATAAACTTTATTATCATGCTGTGACGAATGATTTGAAGTATCCGTTTGTTTTCTTTTTCTCGCAGCAGCTGGAGGATATTAAACTAGGTCAAGCTTCGATATTGCAATGGCTAATTATATTGTCTTTTCCACTAGTATTAATATTTTTGCTGGTTTTGGATAGAATTATTATAAATTATCTTAGAAATCAGCTTCAAATTCAAGAACATAAACAACGGTTTGCGTTTTTTACGCGAAACGACAATAAAAATAAAGAAGAAGATATTAATGACTCCTTAATGTGGCTGGATCGTTTTATCGGCGTGGAAGAAAAGAAATCTGATACTCCCCATAAGGATAATAAATGAGAAAAAAATATTTTTTTTTGCTGGCATTGATTTTTTGTTTGAGTCCGTTTGATAAATTGCAAGCCATAGGTAAAGTTTTTGCATGGCGATATGAAGGTTTGCCTTCTTTGACACTGACTGAGTCTGTAGGGGTTACCTTTCAGAAAGATGGTCTGGCTGCTGATATAGAAGCTTCGCGACATTTTATCACTATCGAAGATATCAATATTCCTAAATATTCTCAAATTTTACAGTTATTTGTTTCTTTTGACAAGACTAATTATACATCGTTTGTTGTTGTAAAATTTTTTGATACTTTTACAGATCGTCTTTTGTCTGAAATTTCATTTAATGAGACAGGTGCTGTTTATCTTGAGAGTACGGACCTCTATCCTAATCGCATCTATTTTAAAATAGAGCTTTTTGGTCAAGACATTAGGCTCAGGTCAGCTGGGATCACGACAGAACCACGAACAATTATCGAGCCTCAAAATTTGACACTATCATCAGAAATTGTTTATCTTTCTAATAATGTGCTTAAGATTCAAGCGAAACTAAATCAAGAAGCCGAAGTACAATTATATATTTATGATAATGCTGGCTCTGTTAGCAAAAAAATAGTGTCTGGGCAAGTCTATCCTGCCGGTGTTTATGAATTCTACTGGGATACAAACTCGTTAATTCTAGATTCCGGGAAAACTTTTTATGTTTGGTTTCATGCGCGTAATCTGCGTTCCAAGCCAGTGGAATATATTCGTAATGTGTTAGTCATTCCTTAGGGGGAAAAATGGAATTCTTATCTGAAATGTATGCTGCTTTCGAGCACAAGCTCAGTTATGAAAAATTTTATTCAAAATGTACCTTAAAAGCTTATCAAAACGACATCAGTCATTTTATCAATTATTGTATTGGTAAGAATATCAAAAATATTTCTGAAATAACAAGTTTATTTGTATCCGAATGGATGGAGCTGCTGGCTCGGGAAAAGTTATCAGCACGTACTATTGCTCGGAGATTGTCGGCTGTGCGGAGTTTTTTTTCTTTTTTGGTGAAAAGTTCGGTAGTAGAGCATAATCCTTTTGTATTATTTCGAGCTCCTAAGCCTTGTAAAAAAATTCCTACTGTTTTAGGCCAATCAGAAATTTTACAATTGTTAGACAATCTTCCTGAAGATACTATCTTACAGCGTAGAAATAAATGTATTGTTTGTATGCTCTATGCTACAGGAATCCGTTCTGAAGAACTTTGTAATTTGAAAATTAAAGATATTTCGTTTTCCAATCATGTTATGTATATTATGGGAAAGGGCAAAAAAGAGCGTATTGTGCCTTTAATTCCTGTGCTTGAAAAAATATTAAAAGAATGGATAAATGACAGGCAAAATATTGATAGAGGATTTTCGCAAACATTTTTTTTATCGCAACATGGCCGTGCTTTAGAAACCTCCATGATACGTCGTATTATCCGTAATCTGCCAGCTGGTTTGAGAGAAAAAAATTTACATCCACATGCTTTTCGATATACGTTTGCCAGCCATTTGTTGGATTGCGGTTCAAATATCCGTCATATTCAAGAGTTACTAGGACATTCGAATCTCGGCGTAACACAGCGTTATACAAACATTAGTATTAAGCAGCTTAAACAAAAATATCAAATTTATCATCCTCACGCGTGATTGACTTTTCTTTTTTTTAGCAGTATAATAAGCTTGTAGATAAAAGTATAGGAGTGTTTTGTGAAGTATACAAACTCAAATCACGGCAAATATACAGTTATAAAAGTGGAAGAAAATTTAGTCAATGATCCTATTGCTAATGAATTCAAACAAGTAATTTATGATCTGATGGACAAGGGTGAAAAATATATCGCGATCGACTGTTCCGATATGCAGTTTATCGGCAGTGCTGGCATTGGTAAGTTACTGCTTGCTTACAAAAGAATGAGCGAATTAGGTGGAACTATTGCTATTGTTAATCTTCATCCTGACATGAAAGATTTATTTGTTGCTTTTAAATTACAGGATTTTTTAACTATTTGTGATAGCCTGGATGATCTTTAGCATTTTATGCTCGTGATTTTAGGTTTTTTTATTGGAGTAGCTGTTTCATTAGCGGGAATATTTCTTTTTCGTCGTTATGTTAATCATCAGTCATTATTATTCCTAAATTTTTATCAGGATATTTTTAAAAATGTTGTTTCTGATCAAATTATTCTTCGTTTTAGAAAAAAAATATTACGTGAATTTCCAAAACTTAAAGATTATCGAATTTATGTTCTACACAGTTCAAAAATTATTGCTTCTTACCCACATGCAAGTACTTATTTAAGTAGCTCTGCTGAAGAAATTAATGTTCTTATCAAAAAAAGTTTGCATCGAGAGATTCGCTTGTCCTCTAACTATTATTTGAGTTTTGTAAAATCTTCAGATCAAGTTATTATTGCACGTGGATATCATATTCCTATTCTGAATATCAAAATACTTATTTTAGCTTTTTTCCCTGCTAAAACCTATTTATCCCATTCTCAGAAGCAATCTTTGCATGTCATTAATACAGTATTTTCACTAACTTTATTTTCTTTGGAAGCAGTGCGTGACTATAAAGACCTTATAAAACTAGTCCAAGAAATATTTTGGGATTCTCCTTATGCGGTTGGCTTTTGTACACCCAAAGGTGAATTAGTGTTAGGTAATGATGCGCTCTACCAGCTTTTTCAAGGTTCTATTCCTAATTTCAGAGAGCTTGCCGATCCTGAGGTTTTTTTGCTGCTGATCGATGGCAAGCGTATTGGTAAAACTTTTTCATTTCGCGGCAAAAATGTTCGTTTAGAAGCTTATCCTTTGAGCAATAAGAATTTTTTAGTGACGCGGTGCCTTTTTGTTTTTTATGATGAGCAAATAGAAAGAAAACGTACCATACTTGGCGAAACAAATACATTACGGCGCTTTGCTGGAGGGAATCCAGCAATTGGTACGGCTATGTTCACTACAGATGGGACACTACTTTATTCCAATGAGGCGTTTATGAACAGCCTTCATATTCTTAAAGCACGTGAGGCAAAACAAAAAAATATTTATGATTTATTTAAATTGACGGAACCGGAATTCCAAAAAGTTGTTGAAGTCGTAAGTCAAGGTCATGAAGTCCTTAAAAATATTTCCTCTATCGAGCGGGAACAGGAATTTTCTGTTCGGTTCAAGGGTATGGTTTTTGGCGAGCAGACTATTGTCGAAGTGATGCTCGAACAAGAAAATTTTTTTAATGAAAATTATTCTTTTCTTGATAAGGAAACTCAGGAGATTTATGAAGAACTTCATACTGCCCGTAGCGTTCAGGAGCATATCCTTTCACTTCCGACAATTTATACTCCAGGGATCAGCGTGGATACATTATATGCACCATCCCGCCAACTAAGCGGTGACTTTTTTTCTGTAGTGCCTTTTGGAGACCGGTATATGGGGTTTTTGATGGCAGATGTTTCCGGGCATGGAGTTTCTGCTTCATTGATCACGGCTGCACTGAAAATATTAATCGAGTTTGCTCCCAATGAACCTGATCAGCTTCCTAAAATTATTTCCTATCTTAATACTTACTTGGAAGACATCCTACCTGAAGGTAGTTTTGTGACCTTATTTTATGGAATTTTAAATCTCGATGATTATACCTTCCGTTATATTAATTGCGGGCATCCGTTTCCTATTCTGGAGGATCAAACTCTCAATGAAACAAAAATCCTTGAAGGTATGGGATTTCCTTTGGGTGGTCTTTTGAATGTTTCTTTTGATGAGCTGATTCGTACCATCCAAATGCCTGCAAAAGGTAAACTTTTCTTTTATACGGATGGACTTTTGCAACATTTGTCAGGCTCCATGAAAGATAAACTCGATAAAATGAGGACTGTTATCGAACAAAACCGTAAACAAAATGATAAAACACTTCTTAGTACGGTTTATCATCGGTTTGTGGCTCGGAATACCAATATTCCTGAAGACGATGTCAGTATGATGCTTGTTGGCTTTGACCGCAAAAGAACTCGTAAGCATAGTTTAGCGATTTCTTCTACTTTAATCGAAGTGGATACAGCTATTGCTCGCATTGGTGAGTATATTCAAAAAGAAGCCCATTTGCTGCCTAATGTATACTGGCGTTTGCATACGGCTTTTTATGAGGTGCTGTTGAATGCTGTTGTACATGGTAACAAGTATAATACTCAGAAAAAAGTGTTTATTAGTTATCGCATTACTGATGATTTAATTATTATCCGCGTACGAGATGAGGGTAGTGGGTTTAACTCCCAGCAGATTGCTGATCCTCTCGATCAGCAAAACGTACTGAAAGCTTTCGGGCGCGGGATTAAAATGATCAATACTCTTGCCGATAAAGTAAAATTCAATGAAAAAGGAAACGAAATTACTTTGTTTTTTTATATTAAAGAGAAAAATTCATGAAAATTTATCATCAACCTATTTTAGCAACAACAATTATTGAGGCATTTAGATTATCTGAATCTAGTATTGTTGCTGACCTTACAACTGGAGAAGGCGGCCACTCAGAATTGATTGCTCCTTTAATTCAGAATGGCAAACTTTTTTGTATGGATAGGGATAATGAAATATTGTCTATTGCACGTTCTCGATTAAATAAGTTTACTCATGTTGAGTATGTGTGTGATACTTATAATAATTTGACAACACGGCGTTTGGAGGTTGGATTTCCTTTATTTGATGGTATCTTAGTTGATATGGGTATATCAATGTTTCATTTTAAGGGGGTGCAGCGTGGATTTTCTTTTGAGGATGATAATTTGGACATGAGGCTTAACCCCGAACTCACCCTAACAGCTGAAAAAATTATTAATACATTTTCAGAAAAGGATTTATCAGATATTTTTTATTATTATGGTGAAGAATTTTCTTCGCGGAGATTTGCACAGGCTGTTGTCCGGCAACGCCCTTTTTTTTCTGCAAAAGATCTGGCTCAATGTATTCGTCATGCGGCTAATCGAAAAACAAAAACTCATCCTGCAACAAAAATTTTTCAAGCTTTACGGATATATGTTAATGATGAGCTGGAAATTGCCGAAAATTTTTTAAAAGAAGCCGTAAATAATCTAGCTCCAGGAGGCACATTGGCAATTTTAACATTTCATTCTTTAGAAGACCGAATTGTTAAGAATGCTTTTAAAGAATTTGCAGCAAAAAAATTAGGTAATATGCTTAATAAAAAGCCTATTATTCCTGATTTTGGTGAAATTCGCAATAATCCTGCAGCTCGCAGTGCTAAATTAAGGATATTTAAGAGGAATTTATGCATTTAGGAAAATTTTTCTTTATTTTGGGAGTATTTATTTGTTATGGACTTTTATTCTCTGCACAGCGTATGGAAACTCGAGAAAAAGATAATGAAATTAAAACACTAACTAGAGAAATCGAACTACTCAATGCCCGTAAACAAGAATTAACGGTATTGATCCGTGATGAAAGAGAACGATTAGTGCTTCAATCTAAAAAGTTAGGAGTGCCTTTATCACCTAAAGATATCGTTATTATTCAATAAAGATTTCTAATTTAAGTAAGTTTTTAAGAAGTTTCTATAAAATCCGATAATTTCTGTAAGGATATTATATGCGATTGTTTTGGATTATTATTTTTTTTCTCTTACCTTTCAACAACTATGCTACGATGCTTTTTGTTAATTCTACACCCATAGGTGCTGATGTTTACGTGCAGCAGGGTAAAAAGAATAATATTGTATCGAAAAAATTAGGAGTAACCCCTATGAAGTTTGAAGCTGTTAGTAATTTGACATTGGTGGTACATAAGAAAAATCATGTCCCTGTGACGAACAGCATAAAAATAAGCCAAAAATCGGTTCAAAATTATGAAGCAGTTTTGGAACCGCTTTCTTTTGTTTTGAGCCTTCCTCAGGAAAGTGGTGCTTTATATGTGAATAAGAAATTTTATAGCGCCTTGGATGGCGATTTGGTTCTTCCTTATGGTAATTATAATATCAACTTTAATAGAAGAACGCAAGCATTAGGTGTTAGCTATAAGAGCCCTTATACTCCTTTAGTTGGTTTTTTTACTACAACAACTATTTTATCTTTGGGAGCTGTTATTTTGGGTAGTGTTATGGGTGCTCAATGTTATAATCGATTTTATCATGCCAACACAGCCGAAGAAGCACTTGAATCCCTAGGAAAAACAGCATCTTGGGATAGTGTGACTTGGACAGGAATAGGAGTGGGTTCGGCGAGTGTGATAGGGCTTGGGATCTTTGGAGCATTGGAAGCAAAAGAAAGAAAACGTATTAAACGGTTTAATGGAATGAATCGGAAATATGATATTTCAAACGATTTAAAAGAATTTTCACAAATCGTTGAAGCTTATGCTTCGGATCCTATGGTTATGGAATCTCAACTCACTAGATTTATTCAGGTTTATACAAAAGAAGATTCCCGTTTTGTTCCTAAAGTTTACTTAAAACGTGCTAATCTTTATGTGTTACAGAAAAATAATAAAAAAGCATTGGATGATCTTTCCAAATTAATAAAAGATTTTCCGACATTTGAAACATGTGAAACTGCTCAAAAGTTGATAGGTGATATATATTTTAAAAATAAAGAATTCGAAAAAGCATACCAGGCATACAGAACAAGTGAGCAATTTGAATATAATTATGCTTATGAAGATATTCATATGAAAACGTTGGAAAGCTTATATGAAAGTTTTTTGATTAATAAAAAATATAAAGATATTTTATTGACAGAAATGAATCAGACATTAAAGAATCGTAAAATTTCAAAAGAAAATAGAGAAAAAGTATTAATATGGCAGAAAAAGGTTGAAAATAAATAAAGCCTCTTAATTAAGAAGCTTTATGATATTGATCTAAAAAATTATTTTTTATTCCAACCATATTTTTTGAAGATTTTTTGTGCTTCTGGTGTTGAAAGAAATGCAATGAAATCATGAATTGATTGTTTAGCATTATTTTTAATGGCAACAGTTAACGGTCTTGAGATTGCTAGATCTTTTTTCAATAGCAACTGCATCTCCTAAATCATGAGAAAGAGCCTAATCTTCCCAAGTAATCCAAACATCAGCAGGATCTTGTGAATCTGTGAATTTTGCTCTTCCCATACCACTGTTGGGAACAAATGCAACAATTTGTTTTCGAAATTTTGCCATATCTTCAAAACATTATTAAGACGTCCGACAATATCTTCCCAAACACCTGTACTGCTTGTCTGACTGACACCTGCACCGTCGTTGAGACAATTTTTGCACCACTCGTAATTAAAGACCGGATTTCCTTTTTGTACCAGAATAATTGATTTGTGGAGATATAACAGACTAACATTTTCCTGTGTAAAATTTTTTCTGTGTGTTTTTAGAAAAGCTACTATTTGATTGTCTGAAGCCGAATAAAGAATGTCAGCATTTTTCAAAGCTTCGTCTTGCCGAGTTACTTGCGAACCAAACGTAATATTGACTGTAATTCCTGTCTGTTCTTTGAAAAGTTCTCCAGATTCTATTAATGTAGCGTGAGGACCTCCAAGACCGTATACATTGATAACTTCTTGTGCATACATGCTGTTAACAGATAGAGCTAACAGTAAAACTGATAATATATAGTTCATAAGAACCTCCTTTAAAGTTTTAATATAAACTAACTCAGTATAATTAATCATTTTTGTTTCTGTAAGTTTTCTAAATATAAAACCAAGGTTGACAAAATGATAAATATAATATAAGATATTATAGTAGAGGGTATAATTATATGAGATATTGTATACTTTTTATATTTTTTAATAGATTGTGCTCTTAATAATATTCAACAAAATTCTTATCCTGAAATATCAAATAATAATGATTTGCCAACTTCAGATTCTATAGTACCTGTAGAAGATATCTTAGTAAAGATTAGAATAAAGAGATACTCAGATAATGGAAAATTTAAACAATATTCTGTTTATGCAAGAAATCCTGGTATGTATATAACGTCTAGTGAATATTTATTATTTGAACCAAAGTATAATCAAACTCCAGGATATAATATGAGTATTCCGGGATTTGGATTCACATCGCACGAGGGGAGGATTTTCAACTGTCCTTATATAGAACATGAAAGTTTGATAATACCTAATTATCCTAAAAATAATCGTTTATTTATCCTACAAATTCACGTTGTCAATAAAGCTTATATATTTCATAGAAGAGAATTGGAAAACTTTTATTTCATTATACCTTCAACAAAAAAATTTGATCGTCAAATTCATAAACCTATAGCCAAGTTTGCTATTGAATTATTTCCAGATGTGTATAATAAATATCAAATAATATTTGATGGATTTGGAGAAAAATAAAAATGTTTTTTAGAGTTATAAATTTTATTAACTTTGGTAAAAAATCTTTGAGATAAGTTATTCTACCCCAAATACTTACTAGATTTTATAAAATGTTTGTTTTTATTTATAAAATCTCTCCCTATTTTAATAATAAAAAAGAATATTTTTATATAAAAATTCAACATTTTTCTTACAAGATTATAAGCATTTGCATCTTTTAAGTTTTATGAATCATAAATGCTAAGATGTATTTTAATATTTAGCGGATATACTATTCTTAGTTAATAGCCCTATAAGTTCCAAATTTTTAATACATTTTTTCTTATTAAGTATTTTGAAATGTAGTAATAAGCTTTTGTTTGACTTTCCCAGATTAAATGATTATTGATCTTTTTAGTAAGTGTTAACGAAGATTAGAAATATTACTTTGAAATTCTACTCTCTTAAAAAAGGTTTTTTTATTTGTATTTTTACTATATTGATAGTATCAATTCTTGTGTATAAATATATTGTTGCCAATTTAATTAATGCTTACGAAATTTTCAACATTATTTGCAATCATATCTAAACTATAGCTTTTTCCTTGATAGAGATCGATAGATAAAATTTCATAATCTTTTAATGATGTAGTGTTGGTAGCAAAAATTTCAAATTTATTGCCTTTTTTCATAAATAATCGATCATAAATATTCATAATATTATTAGGCATTTCTCTATAAAGCATAGAAATAAGAGTATTTTTATAAGGCAACCCAGCTTCAGCTAAAATCATAAGTGGTATGTTAGCAGGTGAAAATCCATAAGGTAGCTCTAATATTCCATTTGTTCCATCAAAAACCATAAACGGAAGAGGTACGGGATCTTCGAAGAACGAATCTACCATATCTTTAGGCAAATTAGATTCTTGAAGTCTTTGACTTAGTTCTGTGCTATAATGATCCGACTTGAATATAATAAGAGCATCAGGAAATTTATTTAAAATCATATTTTTTATGGAAATAAGACGTTCTGCATTAAAAATGTTTGCTTTCAGTAATTGTTTGGCATTATGTTTTTTTTCGTCTGCAAAATATGATAAAAAATGATCAATGTTCTCTGGATCTGGCAAATTATCTGTAAAAGCGCAGGAACCTCCATGACCTAAGTAAGTAAATCCAAAATAAAAAGGAATAATATTATCAGGAGTATTTTGTAATATTCGTGTAATATTTTTTTCATAGGTATTTGGATCGGTTCGACGACCAGTCCAATCGGAACCATATAATTGAAAATATTGCTTATCAAATTTCCAAAGTTTGTAATAGGTAGACAAACTATAAGTATTTTGCATACTTTCTAAGGCAATTGTGGTATACCCATACTCAGAAAGAATTCGTGGTAAAGTCGGATAAAAAACCTCGTTGCGTTTTGGATGAATCGAGTGATAAGCTCCTGTTAAAGATACAAATCGCGCCTGAAAACTGCCAAAAGTTTGATTAGGGCCTGTATAATTAAAGGGTTGGATAGTATCTAGATAAGATTTAGGAAAAGGATTTTTAGCAAATAGACTGTAAAAATGTTTGAAATCATAAAAAGATTCTACAATAATCATAATAATAGGACGTTTGTTTTTAGGTACGACACTAGGTGATAAAGAAGCAGGGTATTGAATACGTTGTTCTTCTAATTTTTTGAGATTTTTTAGTGATTCCAGGACTTCTTCTGGGTCAATATTGATATTAATAATTTTAGGCTCTACTTGTATTGCAGAAAGAACACCGTGACCAAAAAAATTAGCACGCGGATCTTGATGCCAAATGTCTACTTCTTTATTATAAGTAAGCATTTGATAGCATATTAAAATTCCTATTATTGATATGCTTTTTTGAAAAGTAGAAGCAGTAATCCAATTTTTAATCGCATATATAAGAAAATAGCATAAGTTAAAAAACCATAACAAAAATAAAAAACTATATCCTAATTTTTTAGGAATAGATGATACTTGAAGTAAAGTTAAAAAATTCCTCATTTCACTAATAAGAAAAGGTTTATTAAATATTTTAATGTAAAAATATTGTAATTCAAACGTGGGAAATAATAAAATAAATAATCCCAAAAAATAAATTTTTTTATTTCCTTTTGATAAAATAAATATTGTTAATGCAGAGATAAAAATAAATATGCTATCTTGTATAGCCAATGCTGCTTGAGGCATTTGAAAAAGAAATTGAAGATGGATCAATAAATAAATAATTTGAGATGATAAAATAATAAATAAGATTTTTTCAATCAATTTCATTAAATTATTCCTAAGTACAAACATATTATAGTATTTTATACAAAAAAATATTCATGGAATTTATAAGGAATAAATATATAAATAGTTTTGACATGATTCTATAACAGTTACTATTTCCTTCACTATTTAAAGGCGATAGTGAAATATATTTATAAAGACACAACTCCCCCGGCAAGACTCGAACTTGCGACCAAGTGATTAACAGTCACCTGCTCTACCGACTGAGCTACAGGGGAAAAATTTTTTTTTGAGTTGCCCGGGGTTCGAACCCGGGACCCCGTGATTAAAAGTCACGTGCTCTACCAACTGAGCTAGCAACCCAATCAACTATCAATAGTTTAACTTAAAATAGACTATTTTGTCAAGTATTTATCGGATTTATTTTGTATATTTTGCTTAATTTCCCAAACCGCATAAGTAGTGGGAGATGCTACAAAAATAGAAGAATAAACACCACTGATAATACCAATTATCATAAGAAATCCGAAGTTTTGTAAGCTATTGCCAGCCCAAACATAAATTGCTATAGCTACTATTAAAGTTGTCAAAGATGTTAATAAAGTACGTACCATACATTGCGTAATACTCTTATTAATAACTGGAGCCATATCTTCTTCTGGCAACAAGGCACTGTTTTCCCTAATACGGTCAAATATTACGATAGTATCGTTAATGGAATAACCTAAAATAGTTAAAATGGCGGCTGTTACTGTTAAATCTATAGGAACTCTGAAAAGAATAATGACAATTAATATCACTAAAATATCATGCAGAGAGGCTGCAATTGCTCCGATTCCATAAATAAAATCAAAACGAAACGCTACGTATATTAAAATAAGTAGTGATACTATTACTATTAATTTTATTGCTTGAAACGAAAAATCTTGTCCAACACTAGGACCTACAAAAGTTGATGATAAAATTTGTATTTTATCTGGATCAAAAGATCGCTTAACAATGTCCAAAAGATAGTCTCCGGACCCGTCTCGAGAAAGATCTGCAGGTGCTGTTAATAGAAAGCTTTGACCTATAGTGGCATCTTTCAATGTCGTGATAGAAATAGAAGAATTTGATAGTAGATTTCGTAATTCTTCAACTGTAGCAGGAGCTGTAAATTCGATACGTATTCCTCCAGCTAAATCGGTACCTAATACAAATCCTCCATTTAATTTGTAGCCAATAATACCTAAAATCAAGAATCCAAAAAATAAAAATAAAGAAATATAACGATAACCAATAAAGTTAACTTGAGAAAAGAAGTTTGAAGATTTTTCTTGCATAATCCGTCTCCTATAATTTGATTTCTTTATTTTTACCCATCATACTTTCAAGCAAAAGCTTTGTAATGAAAAGTGAAGTAAAAATATTCGACAAAATGCCAAACACCAACGTAAGACCGAATCCTTTAATAGATCCTGAACCGTAAACAGATAATACAATAGCAGCAATGAGCGTCGTAAGATTTGAATCCCAAATGGTAGTTGATGCATGCTCGTATGCATTGAAAAAGGCCGTTTTAAAATTTCGAGAACGTTTTTTTTCTTCGCGGATCCGTTCATAAATAATAATGTTAGCATCAACAGCCATTCCTATTGTTAACGCAATTCCAGCAATCCCTGCTAGGGTGAGGGTTGCTCCTACTGATGCTAAGAATGATAATAAGAAAAACAAATTAAAACAAACAGCTATCGCAGCAACAATACCAGGCATTTTATACCAAAAAATCATAAATAAAAGTACAGCAGAACCACCAAAAACTAATGCTTGAAAACCTCGTTTTATAGAATCTTCTCCTAATTGAGGTCCAATAATACGTTCTTCAATAATATCCAGCTTAACAGGGAGTGCACCAGCTTCGAGCACCATAGCAAGATAATTTGCTTCATTAAACCCAAAAGAACCGGAAATTTGGCCTTTACCACCGGATATCTCACTTTGAATTACAGGAGCACTCCGTACCCTATCATCAAGTACAATTGCAAACTGTTTCCCGATATTGTTACGTGTAATATCAGCGAACAGTTCTGTTCCTTCATCAGTTAATTCAAACGAAACAACATTTCTGCCTAAATTATCAGTTTCTGCTGAAGCGCGCTTGATCATGGTTCCGTCTATATCAACTTGTTTTTTTAAGAGATACCACCCTTTTAATTCCGGGATATCGGTTTGGTCATTTTCCCAGTAAGAAACCCATTCCGAATTTTCCGGCATAATAAACGCTGCTGGTAAATCATCACGAGATAAAAATCCATAACGCCCATCATACGGTACATTTTGATTAAGCAGACTGGAAGTGGCTTCTTCATTGACAAATCTAAATGTTAATTTTCCTACTTTAGAAAGTCCGTCTTTTAGAAGGTTAGGGTCACTGACGCCAGGTAACTCTATTGTTATTTTGTTGTCGTAAGTAAGACGAATAGAAGGTTCGGCAACTCCAAATGCGTCTATTCTATTTTTAATAATTTCCACAGCTCTCGATAAAGCCGCTTTTTCTTCGTCTTCGAAGATCTGATTTACTATTTCTTCGTTATCATCGTTTTGACGCATCAGTTGCTCGCGTAAATCAGCTTGGTTAGGCACAGCAGCAACAAAAACACCACCTTGCAAATCCAGACCTAATGATAACGTTTTTGCCCTAATTTTTTTTAATTCCTGTACGAATTGTTTTGTTTCTATGTCAAATGTCTCAAGTTCTTCAGGAGATAATGCAATTAGTGCTCTATCTTCTGGAGTTAATTGAACATACCAAACATAAGTTGGATATAATCCCCATATAGCTAATAAAGACACTAATAGCAAGACAACATAACGAAAAATCGTATTCATCTACTACCCTCTTATTGGATTTTCCCGTCATTTAAAACACTAGCAATTCCACTTTTAGCTACTTCGAGCTTTGAATCGAGAGACTTAATATACACAGTTTTTTCTCCAATAAAATCCACAGTACCAACCACATGCCCTACTGTGACAATTTTATCTCCTTGTTTCAAACTGTCAATTTGTTTTTGGAGCTTTTTACGCCGTTTGCTTTCTGGAAGAAAAACCAGCAAGTACATGAAAACAATAATCAAAATCATCGGCAGGAAGGACATTAAGCCTCTGCTTGAATCTGAACCAGATGGGGTTCCTGCAACAGGTGCCAATTGAAAAAACAATCCTAACATAAAAACTCCTTATTATTCTAATAACTTATCTCAATACAGTAAATATGAGCACAATATTTTAACATTTTTCTTAATTTATGTCAATTAAGAAAATTTTTTTCAATTTACTATCATATTCAAAGAATTAAATGATATTCAGAATTACAAAAATATGTTGGGAGAAACTCAAAATGTAATATTTTTAGTAATAATTAGGTGATAAAAACAAAATGTAACTTTCTTTAACAAGAGTAAAGATGAGTTTGTCTATAAACAAATGCTAGTTAATTAGTAGTGTCTTGACATATAAATTAATATGATGTATAATTTGTAACCATTAATATTAGGGAGAAATCAATATGATACTAAAAAAAAAAATTATTTAATGGTATTGCTATTCAGTTATTGTTTCCCTCCCCTCATCTTGTTAAAATATATATTTCTCATGCCACAGTTCCTGCTATGCAATTCTTTTCTGATGCTGCTAAAAATCCAGACATTCTTAAACTTATATATACTCCGCGCTTTACTAATAATTTTAATGCTATAGATAATATTAGAAAACATGATAATATTGACTCTCTTCTCCTTAATATTAAACAAATATTAAAAAAGTATCCATCTGTAAAAATAGAACTTCATACACAAATCCACCCTTTTAAGATGTATTCAGATGTATTGAGAGCTATTCCGACTAACAGACTTTTTCATGTATATGTTTATGATGATGGCTCTGAAGATTATGTTAATTTTTACATCAATAAAAAAACAGGCAGACAAAAAGAAGTGCTCAAGGCTAGTGATGAAGCATGGCAAAAATTTTTTTCAGGCGAATCGAATTTAATTGGTCATCGAAATATGATTGCAAAATATCTTCCTGTTACGCATTACATGTTGAGACCAGATTATTTAGACCACAGTGATATGAAGATCGTTAAAGATGCAATGACTCAAAATAATGCTCAAATAAAAAAAATTGATTTTGATAATTTAAGAATGCAGTTGTCAGAATTAGAGAAAAAAAGGTATTTTAAATATATAGGTTTTAATTATAAAAAAATAAAAAAAATATTATGTCAATCATCAAATTTCTCTTTTGTTTTTACTGGAAGTGCCGTATATGACGATCCACAAAGAGCACAAAAATTTGTTGAAGAGCAAATTAATATGATTAAAAATGTTATACAACCAGAAGGAATTTTACACAAATATTTAAATGGAAAAACTTATGATTTTTTTCTCAAGCTGCATCCTCACGGGGGAGACAGCAATAAAAAAACTAAAAACGCATTTCCTGATTTTCCAAATATTCCAAACTTCATAGGATATGAAGCGTTAATTGTGTCTGGTTTGATTCCCGATAGAACAGGTGGATTTCTGAGCTCTTTATATTTTAATCTGCCTAAAGAGAAAATTGCATTTTTAGTGGCTAGTGTAGACAAAACAGAATGGGATGATCCTTTAGTGCAAGTTATGATAGAATTGGGAATTATTAGAGAATCCTCCATCTATTTTTTATCTGACTTAAAACTTCTCAATTAATTAGGTTGATAATTGCTCAGGAAGCTCATGATTTTCTTTGCACCTTCTTGCAAAGCAAGGTCTAATTCTTGTGCTTGATTTGTGATAGCATTTGAATAAGAGAGGTGCCATAGCAAAAATTCTTCATTCTGTCCATAAGCCATACCATATCCCAAAGTGGTCGCTGGATTGTAAATCAACACTCCTACTAATGGAGAATTACCTAATGAGGAAGTTGAAAAGAAATTCTCCGACTCAGCTTTGTATGCTTTGCTATTGAAAAAATCGTAGATAACAGAACGATCTGTCTCATTTGTAAGAATATTGGTATCAATAAGCTTCAACCCTAAAAGATGCCGATCCACACCATGTCCATTTTTACAGGCTTTTATTCGCTGCTTGTGTTCTTCTATGGCTTTATTGAAAAGCTTAAAAAGCTCTTCTTGACTGGTATCATTCTTAAGAAGCGCTAATGCAAACTGCCACATTTCCCATGAAAGTGCTCTTACACACTCTGTACGTCCATTACGGAAATGGGGGATTGCAACTGCTTCATAAATACTTCGAGGTTCTTTCATAACTTTTGCCATGGCATAAATATGAATCATTTGAGTCAACGCATCGACACTGTATTTTGTTAGCACATCTTTGGAAAAACGAGATTTTATCAGTCGGATAGATATTTGTGCTGCTTCTTTATTGTACTGCAATTGGAAATCTATTAATTGCTTTTTCTGTTCTTCGCTGAGATTTTCTTTAATGAGCTGCGGTGATTTTTTAGGATATTGTTTTTTTTCATTTTGATCCATGTAATCTTTTACATGCTTTAAAATGGAAACAAGTGTTCCCGCATCTTGATAAGTATGCTCAAAGTTTGCCCATAATGTATTATCAAAAATATTGAAGATAAAGTGCATCGACTTGAAAGGCCAGCCATGACTGCCATTTAAAAACATGGCCTTATGAAGCTTTTCATCTGTAGTGATCGTTTTAGCATCGATCAAAGTAACAACGAAAAGTGCATTTTCTATTACTGAAAAATATTCTTTTTCGGTCTCCAGAAGATTTTCTCGCCATATAGCAGCAGTTTCGCTGGGCATAAATCCCATAGTCGAAAGTGTAATTTCTTTATTATGGTCGTTATTTCTAAATAAATTTTCAAAATCTGGCAGGCAGACTATATCGAAATTATTATCTAATATCTCGATTTTATAAAGTCTGTCCTGATAATAGATAGCAATATGTCTACTTTCCTTGGCGAAATGACCTACATCTATACCTTTTTGAGGAATACGGCAATATCCACCTAGAATTGCAAATTGACTCATATCGATCGCTGTGCCGCGATTATCGGTTTCTTGTGGATATTGAACTTTTTGCCATAAAGACGCTTGAAGGCTTAATCCTGCTACAAAATCGGTTAAAAAATTAATATCTTTTTTTTCTCTAGGCAGAATTTCGATAGTAAAATTTGTCGAAAGAGTAAGCGATTCACGGCCTTCCAAGTATGAATCGATCCAATCCTGATAAAGCCAACTTGTCACTGTGTTTTGCTGTTTGTCTATTAAGGCTGCCTGTAATTTTTCTGCCGATTTTCGAAAATTATCCGTTAAAATTTTTGTTTCTTGATACTCTATATCGTTAACAAAAGGACATGACCAACGAATAAATTTTTCTGTTGTTTCTTCCAACGAAGGTATTGGTAATTTTTGCATATAAACCTCTGGGATTAATCTTTTTCTAGAGTTAATTTAATACTCCATGCCAAGAATACTATCGCAAAAACAACAAGTACCGTTTGAACAATTTGTTGAGTTACTGTTAATCCTAAATATATAGGTTCCATGTTAATCCTCCAGATTGGGTCTGCTATGATCTTTTCTCATCTGCCTAATAAGCGCTGAGCTCATCAGGAAAATAAGGAAAACGAACGGAAAGCCTGCAAAAGATCCTACAGCTTTTATGCCTTCTATGCTGCCTGTTACTACAACAGCAAAAGCAACTAAAGCCATAAAAATAGACCAAATAATAGTTTTTATTTTGGATTCTGATTTTCCATCGTGACTTGTCATGATTCCCAGTGAAATTGCTGCGCTTGTTACTGTTGTGATAACAAAGCTTAAAAATAGTAAAGCAACAACCACTTTTGTGATGCTGGAAAACGGCAGAAGATTCAAAAGATAGTAGATGGTGCCTTCATAGCCTCCCGAATTGCCTATTTCTGCAACAACTCCTGTTCCTTCTATGGTGTCGACCAAAGCAAATCCTGAAAAAATCGAAAACCATACAATCATAAATCCTGTAGGAGCTAAAATAGCGGCTAATAAAAATTCTTTTATCGTGCGCCCTTTTGAAATTTTTGCAAGAAACGCTCCGACAAAAGGCATCCAAGTAATCCACCAAACCCAATAAGAAAGTGGATACCAAATAAGCCAATCACGCTTGCGGAATAGATATAATTCAAATCCGTAAGGAATTGTTTCTGTGATGATTTTTCCAATAGTATTTACCATAACGCTCATAAAATACTGCGTTGGACCTACAAGGAAAACATATATCATCAACGCAATTGCAATATACATAGTCCAATCGCCAAGGAATTTCATTCCTTGTTGGATCGGCAGAACAGCAGCGCTCGTATAAATAACGAAAATAATTGCTAGAATGATAATTTTTATCAGATTTCCCTGCAAATCGATACCGGAAATAATTTTGAAACCGGCAGTAACTTGAGTGGTGGCCATTGCTATCGAAGAAGATACGGAAAGTGCTATCGAAACCACTGCAACTCCAGCGGCCAAAGCTGCTAAGGGTTTAGTCCAAGATTTTTTATGAAATCCAATCTCAAGCGATGCTGCAGGCGTGAAATCACCATTTTTTTGATAAGCAAAGTATGCAACAATCAAGCCTCCTAAGGCATATAGAGCCCATGCTGGCAGCCCCCATACCCATAAAGCAAGCGACATCGCATTTTCAGCGGCATCACCTGGATTGTAGCCAGCTGCAATACCAATAGGTGATTGAAAATAGTGCCAAAGAGCTTCGATCGGTCCGTAAAAAACGATTCCTACACCTATTCCGGCTGTAAAAAGCATTGCCATCCATGAATAAAAACTATATTCCGGTACAGCATTTGCTCCGCCCAGCCGTATATTTCCGTATTTCGAGAATGCAATGATAAAACATAAAATCAGCGCCGCTAACGGTATCCAAATAATAAACCAATCGTAAGTTTTGTAGAAAAAAGCTGTCGCACTAACAATGGCGTTTGTAAGCTGTACAGGCCAGATTAAAGCAATAATGGCTAAAACAGCAACGATTGGTGCTGTTGCGATAAACAATTTGCTTGATGTGATAGATTTTTTGAGCTCAGAGTCCATAGTTTCCTCCTTTTTATGTGAAGTGAAAAATAAACCTCACAATAAATTTTAACATAAAATAAATTCATATGTCAAAAAAATAATTTAAATTATAATAATATATTTATTCATCTTGACAAAAAATAAAACCCATATTACAATATATTAATATTTTATCATATGGAAATTCATATGCGTATTGTAATTAGCGGAGCTACAGGGTTTCTTGGATCCTTTCTGCGAAAAAAATTCGCTCAAAATCATCAAGTAATTTCTATTGTTCGGAATACCGATCATTGCCCCCAACCCTGCATCCTAGCTGATAGACTCCAAAGTATGCTGTTGTTCAAGCCGGATATTGTTATTCATACCGCAGCAAGTTACGGTCGCCAACAAGAATCCAAGAAGGAAATATATAATACAAATATTCTCTTCTCTCAAAGCCTTCTTGAGTATGCTGTAGAATCAGGAGTTCGTCTGTTTATCAATATTGGCACCTATCTCTCGCCCGAGATTAATTATTATGCTTATACCAAACACCAATTTAGTGCTTTAGGCATGGACATAGCAAAAAATACTGATACGTGTTTTCTTGATCTGCATTGCAATCACTTTTACGGATATGGGGCTGGACCGGCTAATTTTCTTTACTATGTTGCTTCAAATTGCAGACAAAATAATGATATAGAGCTTACATCTGGCACCCAAAAGCGCGATTTTATTTATATAGAAGATTTTTTTTGTATATTAGATTTAATAATTAATAATCAAGCATGCTATCAAGAATCCCTTGTTGTTCCTGTTGGTTCTGGGGAATCACCTGTAGTGCGTAGTGTAGTTGAATATATTCACTATTTATTACAAGCTGAAAACAAGCTTCTTTTTGGAGCTCTTCCTCTCCGTGATCATGAAACGGATAGCTGTGTTAATATTGAATTTCTGCAGAAAATAGGGTTTCAGTTGCGATATTCTTGGAAGTTGGGAATTTACGATTGGTTTGCAAAAGAAGGTTGGATAATGTCGTAAATATTTTTACTATTTTTATCTATGTAGATATAGCTATTAAAAAATGCTATTATCATATTTTTAAAGTTAATATATGATTAAATTCCGATTTGTTTGTATACCTTAAACATAGAGGAGAATCTTAATGAGCAAAAATTTTTATTTATTGGCAATATTAGGGGTATTTTAGTTGTTGATGCTAATGTAGCTATTGGTACTAATAATTTTGTCTTGAAAGTTGGTGGCGGTTTGGACGTGAGTTTGATGAAAGCCAAATCTGGCAATAATTTTGTGACCCCTGACAATGGTCAAATATGTTCACATGCTAATTTATTAGGTGGAAACTTTACTGCAGATATTGGTTATCAGTATTTTAATGTTTCAGGAATTTCTGTGTATGGGGTTGATTTACTGGGGAGTTTTGGGTTTTTTGTTAGAAAACATCTGTGCTTCTAATTTTTATTTGTTAGTTGGAGACACTGATCCTTTTCTTAAAAAAATGTATGTTTCTTTAAGTTCTGCTTATTCTGCCAACAGACAATTTGCTAATTCGAAATTTATGGTTGATATTCTGGGTGTGACCTCTTCTTTTGGAAATCTCAAAGGAAGCGTAAGTCGCAGAAGCTCATCAAACAGAAAAAGTTGAATTTCCTGGAGGTGGTTTTGGAGCATAGGCGTAGATTTGCCTTTAGGGGTTTCGATTCATTATGAATAGTGGTTTTGTATTCAGATTTCGTCATTCTATTTCTTTTTTTTGTTGCCTGCTTATAATACAAAAGATGGCTTTAATCTCCTTTAAGGAGATCGTTCCTATCATTTTCTAAACTATCAATTGAATGTTTCGCTAGGATTTATGATAGTAGAATAATCAATAAAAATTATAAAAGGATACCTATTTAAGGTATCCTTTTATAAATAAAAACCTAAATTTATATTTAAGTCTATTGGGGCCCGGTGGGCATCGAACCCACGACCCACCGATTATGAGTCGGTTGCTCTAACCGTCTGAGCTACAGGCCCAATACCTCATTATTATATACTATTTTTTTTATTTTTTCAAGCAAAAAAAGAATTTTTATAATATTTGTCATTTTATTTGAAATTGTGCTATACTATTTAAAAAAAGGAAATAGTAAGATGTCGGAAAAATCTATCGTATTTGTTGTCGAAGGTATGCACTGTACTGCTTGTGCTAGCAGGCTGGAAAAACAACTTTCTCAAGAAAAAGGGATTAATTCTATTAATGTTAATTTTGCTTCTGGAACAGCAGTCGTACAGTTTAATGATCAAATGATTTCTCGGGATACTATTGTCAATCAGGCTAATAGGATGGGATTTCATCTTTTTCCTGATTTCGAATACCAATCATTGGATGCATCGCTTCAGCCGTTGTTATTCAAAGTATTGTTGTCATGGTTTTTTACAGTTCTGTCTGTTTTGCTTATGTATGCTCCTCATTTTTTTAATCTGCACTTTTCTAAAATGATGCATTCTGCTATTGGGTTTACTATTGCTGGGTTTACGATTTTGATTCCTGGTATGGGTATTTTAAAAGCAGCAGTTTCTTCGCTCAAGACAGCCACTTTGGGAATGGATGTGTTGATCAGTTTGGGAGCGCTTACGGCTTGGATTAGTTCGCTGCTGCCGCTATTGGGATTAGATATTGCTGACTATTCGATGACTGCTACGATGTTGATAACTGTTAATATGACGGGACGCTTGCTGGAGACGTTTGCGCGCGGTAAAGCTTCGGGCGCTGTTGCTGCTTTAGCTAATTTTGGTGCTAAAACCGCTTTCAAGCAGATTTCTCCAACGGAAGTTGTTGAAGTTCCAATTTCGCAGCTGAAAGTGGGAGATCTTGTCCAGGTTAAGGCAGGAGAAAAAATTCCTGTCGACGGTATGATTATGTCTGGAAATACAAGCACTGATGAAAGCTTTCTTACTGGGGAATCACTGCCGGTAGAAAAACGTCCTAATGATTTTGTTTTTGGAGCATCTTTAAATCTGGAAGGCTTTATTGTGGTTCGTGTAGAAAAATTAGCAGATCAATCTTTTTTAGCGCAGACTATTAAATTAATTCAAGAGGCTCAGGGAACAAAAATTCCTATTCAAATCCTTGCCGATAAAATTACTGGTATTTTTGTTCCTATTATTTTGATGCTTTCTTTTCTGGCATTTGCTATATGGTTTGCATTTCCAGAAGCGATTCCTGGACTTTTGGAAAATTTAGGTATAGAATATCATTCAAATGGACGTTTAGCAGCAGCAATTTCTGCAGCTATTGCGGTTTTGGTGATTGCATGCCCTTGTGCACTTGGGCTTGCGACTCCAATGGCATTAGTCAATGGTTCTGCTTTGGGAGCGCGGAAAGGTATTTTGATCAGACGAGGAGCGGCAATCCAGCAATTGAATGATATTCAAATCCTAGCTCTTGACAAAACCGGTACGCTCACAGAGGGTAGGCCGAAAGTAATGTCTGTTTTTTCAGCATCGGCAATAGAAAAAGAAATTATCAGTATCTTATCAGGGTTGGAAAAGCAGTCAGAACATCCGTTAGCATATGCTATTAGCGCCTACGCAAAGGAAAACAATATTATGCCTGCCCTATTCGAAACGTCCCGAACATCTCCTGGGCAAGGTATTTTCGGAACATATCAAGACATGGACTGGTTTGCGGGCTCGCTTAAAGCTACCATAGAACAAGGTATCGAAATTCCGGCTATACTTGTTCAGTCCGTAGATCTTGCTCGTGAAAAAGGTGAAACATTAGTTTGCTTGTCCGATATGACCCAAAAAAAATGCGAAGCAATTGTAAGTTTTGCCGATAAATTAAAACAGAGTACTGCTACTGCTATTTCTGAGCTTAAAAATATGAAACTGAAAATTATGATGATTACAGGAGATCATAAAAGTGCAGCTGCCGCTATTGCAGAAGAGTTAGATATTCATTCTGTTATTGATGAGGCCTCTCCTAAATTGAAACTTGAGACAATTCAATCAATGCAAAATCAGGATTATAAAGTATGTTTTGTAGGAGACGGCATTAATGATGCTGCTGCTTTGGAAGCTGCGGATGTTGGTGTTGCTATAGGTACAGGAACTGATATTGCTGCTGAAGCCGGAGATATTATTTTAGTTTCCGGGACTTTGGTATCATTAGTTTCTTGTTTTCGGTTAGCACAAGCTACTTTTACAAAGATCAAGCAGAATCTTTTTTGGGCATTTTTTTATAATGTGATTGCGATACCACTGGCATTTTTAGGATTGCTGCATCCTGTTGTGGCAGAAGTAGCAATGAGTTTCAGCTCCTTAACAGTGATTATAAATTCTGTTTTGCTTTCACGCCAGAAAATTTAAATAAACCTAAAATAAACTTGAAAAAATAAAAAAAATAGTATATAATGACTCTTGAATTAATCCCTTTTGGTGAGTATCCAAAAGAAAAATCAATAAAAGGATGTTAGAATGAAAACTGCAAACTTGCGTACTGAATATACAAAAGCACCAGAAATTTCACGCAAATGGTTTGTTATTGATGCTAAAGGTCAAAGTTTAGGTCGTATTGCCTCAGAAGCTGCATTCATTTTACAGGGTAAGCATAAACCCTCTTATACTCCTCATCTTGATGATGGAGATTTTGTGGTTGTAATAAATGCTTATGATTTTATTTTGACAGGCAGAAAAGCTTCTACTAAAGTTTATAGGCATCATACAGGATTTCCTGGTGGATTAAAAGAGGTAAAACATTCGCTTATGATGCAAAAAAAACCATGGTTTCCTCTGGAAAAAGCTGTAAAAGCGATGCTACCAAAAAATAAGTTAGCACGCCGTATGATTAAAAAACTTATTTTAGTAGAAGGATCTGAATTTAAAAATTCTCATAGCAATATGATTATACAATATAAGATTTAAGAGGGAAATATGCCAATAAGACAAAAAGATAACAAAGTATACGCTACAGGTCGTCGTAAAACTAGCGTTGCTAGAGTTTTCATCACTCCTAATGGAACAGGAAATTTTACCGTTAATAAAAAATCACCTCAAAATTATTTTCCAGTATTTTTTAGAAATCAAATATTTGAGATATTTCAACTTACTAATACTGTAGATCAATTAGATATTTATTGTACTGTTAAAGGTGGTGGCGTTAATGGACAAGCAGAAGCTGTACGTCATGGATTAGCTAGGGCATTAAATTTATTAGATCGTGATAAATTTCGACCTATTCTTAAAGCTCATGGATTTTTAACTCGTGATGATAGAATGGTGGAAAGGAAAAAATATGGATTAAGAAAGTCTCGTAAAAAAGAACAGTATTCGAAACGTTAAAAACTATAAATACATTGTTATTTTTAATGATTTTGGAATTATTGATTGCATATGATATTGTCTTCTTCCGATCTTCTTACCGGCTGTAATTATAGCTGGTAATGATTCTTCTATTGGTCAAATTAATTATAAAAGATTGCCCAAAACATTTGATCCTTTTAGGGTAAATAATTTTTATTTTGAGAAAAATGTTATCTTGACTCTATAGTTGATTATGATTTGATAGGTGTAGAATTGTTACCCCAATAATGTTATAATAAAATGCATCTTCAGCAAAATGACGAATATCAGTTTTTAAATTTCTGTGTCAGAGATGGATGGAATAAATATAAAGAATCAAATTTTAAAGAAGTATTTTCTACAGTAGAATTAATAAACAGTTTATTCTATTTATTTCCTCACATTTTAGAAGTAATACAATATCATCAATATTACTACGGTATACACTGTACTGCTGGATATTTGTTCTTTATGCAGCAGCATATCTTGGTTACAAGAATATTTAGATTACAGGGATAGATTTTTATCAAGATTCTGTTGCTTATCCTTTTTAATTAGGCCAAAATTATTTGACAATAAGGGAACAATATTTTAATATTTCTAAAGAAAAATCTTTAAAATGCAATACTGATACATATTCTATAAAATTAGAGCCTAAAATATTATCAGTGATCAATGGACTTCCTGGTGTTAAATTATATTCTGTTAGTGATGAGAATTACATTAATCAATTTGTTTCTTTAGCCCCTGAGAATAATAGTGTATCTTATACCCCCCCCCCCCCCAATCAAAAACCACTAGATTCATAGAAAGATTGGATTCCTTTATCTTATCAAGAGATTTTTATAAGCTTGATAAGCGAGAAAATGTTTTTTTCACAAGATAAAGAGAATATTTATAGCAATATGTCCTCCTATAATTTTATTATTTAATTAAATGAGAAAAAATAATTTTTTTAATGCCTAGAAACGAAACTGGTTTAAATTCTAATATATTAAAATTTAGTGTCTTATATAAAAACTTCGGAACGTATGAACTTCTAAATATTACTAATATTATTATAGAAGGATTGATTTTCAATATTCAATGTTATTTTATCTTTATTGGGTAAAGGAATAATATTCATTTTTTGCTCATACATTAGTTCATTCAAAGTACTATATAATTTAGTATTTCTGTTAAATATCTGATAAATTAGTATTTTTTATTGGGTTTATTGTTAACTTATAATTTTTAATAATGTCTTCTATTAATATCGTATTTGAAAAAACATAATAGAGTGATAAACTGTATTTTCTCACTTTTTTCAATTCCTGATTTTTATTATAAAAATTAATAAACAAACGATAAATTAGTTTATTTTATGTGGTAACAGAAAAAATTCAGTATGATTATCTCTAAATAAGAATTTAAACTTTTAGAAAAAAGAAATGAAATAGAATTTTTAGGAAAACAGTTAGATATTTAACAATTAAAGATAAAATATTCAAAATAATTATATGAGAGCCTTTCTATGACATTCTCGTATTTGTAATTTTAGTTTTGTGAAGAATAAATCACGTTTATATAGAGGATTTAAAGACCATTCGCTATGTGTGGGTGAAATAGTGAGATTTTTAATTAAGCCAAAGTAAACACCATATCTAAAAGTCTCTTTTAGAATAGCTTCCGGATTGGAATGTCCTTGTATAACCAGTAATTTTACTGCTTCTTTATGAGAAATACTGTACTTAAAAGCTGGAATTGTACAATATCCACAGCAATAATGTTGTCGGTTTAATTCATAAAGTTGATGCAGGCTTCGAGAGAGGGTAATATTCTGATCAATTCCGTAATGTTTCAAGCAATGATCGAGCATATAATTGCTTTCCTTTGGATAATATTTTATAATAATTATTGTGCGTAGTTTTTGTTTTTTTGTCAAAATTTTAGAATGTAATTTTCAGGAGCACTTATGAAGTTGCTTAGAGAAGCTTGTGTCGAAAACTTCGATCAAGGATATCATGCTTTCCAGGAAGGGGCGGATCGTATAGAATTATGTGATAACTTAGCTGTTGGAGGTACTACACCTTCATATGCCACAATAGCATCTGCTCGAGAGTTTATTTTTATTCCTTCAGCGGTTATTATCAGAGCGCGTGGTGGAAATTTCGAGTATTCTGATATTGAAAAAAATATTATGCTTCAAGATGCTCAAGTGGCTCATGATTTGGGAATTGCTGGACTAGTTGTTGGAGCGCTTAAGAATTCTGAACTTGATATTGAATTTCTGCAGCAATGCCGTGATATTGCTAAGAATTGTGAAATTGTATGTCATATGGCGTTTGATGATACCAAAAATCTCAGTGAAAGTTTAAGTACTTTAATAAAGCTTGGTTATGATAGAGTCCTCACAAAAGGAGGATCCGGTAAGGCATCGGAAAATATTCCTGTACTTAAGCAGCTTGTCCAGCAAGCTGGTAATAAAATAACTATCCTTGTTGGAGGTGGCGTTGCCAAAGATAATTATCTTGATTTAGCGCGTGAAACAGGAGCAATTGAGTTTCACGGTAGGAAAATTATATAAAATCCCCCCTCGTAGCAAGGGGGGTAAGAGCTTGGAGAAAACAAGGAGGTGACAATAGTGTGTGTTAGGAGGCACTATTGTCTAAGAATCAAGTTTTAATTCCAACAGCCGTTTAAAAGTTATTATTTTTGAGGTGAAAAAGCAAATTATTCCATGAGTTTTTTTTGATAACGTCTATGCAATTGATATTGCGAAAATCTATGAGCTTCATCGCGTACTCTTTGCAGTACATGCAGAGCTACAGAATTTTTTGGAAGGATAATACTTTGTTTTTTGCCAGGAAGAAAAATTTCTTCTTCTTTCTTGGCCAGTGCGAGAATATCCACATTTGTAATTGATAACTCTTTCAATGCTTCAAGGCCTGCGTTAAGCTGCCCGTTACCGCCATCAACTACTAGGAGCTGCGGTAATGATTTATTTTCTTCAAGCAGCTGTTTCAATCTACGTGAAATGATTTCTTTCATTGCGATATAATCATCTTGTTGATTGCGTGCTTTAATATTAAAAAATCTATATTGTTTTTTATCAGGTTCACCTGCCTTAAAGTGCACCGAAACTCCACTAGCCAGCATGCCGTCCCATTTTGCAATGTCGAAACCTTCTATCGATCCTGGCATATTTTTAAGATTCAGTTCCTTTTGCAGTAAATGCAATGCTTCCAGCATATCAGGTTCGGAAAGCTGTTGTTCTAAGTGAATAGTAGCATTTTTTTCTGCTAGCTTGAGCAGTGTATTTTCATGGTCGTTTTCGGGAGGCCGAACGGTTAATGATATTTCATTTTCTGCAAACCATTCGGTCAATTGCTGAGCTGCCTCTGTGAAATCCTTGTTAACAATAATTCCGTAGGGAGTGACTTCTTCTTCGGAATATCTATTAGCGATGAATTCTTCAAGAATCAACGATGGATCATTCAAAACAATATTTTTATTGAGCGTATGTGCTGTAAATCCTAACTTTCCTGTTAATTTACCGTTCCTGATCAGCGAAACCGTAATACTATAATGTCCGTTTTTGCTGCTGATACCTATAATATCCAAATTGCCGCCATCACTGAGATAAATATGTTGTTTTTCATCCAAAGCATAAATAGCATCAAGCTGCTCTTTGTAAATTTGAGCTTTTTCAAATAATAATTCCCGGGCAGCATTTTTCATTTTTTCTTGAAGCGACTCAATCAAGTCCTGCTTGTTTCCCGATAAGAATTTCAATGCTCCTTCAAAGGATTCCAAATATTCTTTTTCATCAATTTTGTTGATACATGGTGCCGAACACCGTCCAATGTGGTATTCCATACATTCTTTTTTGGGTAGAGTTCGGCATGTCCGAAGTTTGAAAATTTTTTGAAGAACTTCTAAATTAGTTCTTACAGCGCCGGCACTAGTGTACGGACCGAAATATAAATTTCCGTCGTCGATGTGTGATCGTGTCATAATCAAGCGTGGAAATTTTTCCTTTATCATAGCTTTGATATAAGGATAGAATTTTCCGTCTTTGAAGTTGATATTGAAACGTGGCATGTGTTTTTTGATCAATGTAGCTTCTAACAATAAGGCTTCACGTTCGTTCTCAACTACAATAATATCAATCAGTTTGATTTGTTCGACTAGTAAAAAAGTTTTCAAATAAATAGGTTTCTTCGAAAAATACGAAGATACGCGTTTATTAAGATTTTTCGCCTTTCCTATGTATAAAATATCACCTTGTGCGTTTTTGTAGATATAAACCCCCGGAAGTTCGGGAATGTTGGCACGTTCGTAGGGTGTGAATACCCCGAAGACTTCTTTTGTGATTGTTTGTGAATTTTTCATGGCTGAAACCTTGCCGCTTTAAATTTTTTGTCGATAACATACTATTATAGACTTTTTTATCGAAAAAGTTTAATTTTCCATAAAGATAATCATTTGGAGAACATTATGAAAATTCTGCATACTGCCGATCTCCATCTCAAAGATGTCGAACAGTTGAATGTTGTGCGAACCATACTAAGGACGGCTCAAGAAAACCGTGCAGAGCTTGTTATTATTGCTGGCGATATGTTTGATGCTGCGGCTCATGGACGCAGCCTCGAAGCGGCATTACTGCCTTTGTGGCAAAGTTTTTCTGGAACTGTGTTGGTTGTCCCGGGCAATCATGACTGGAAATTTCTTCAAAACCGTCGGGAACTTGCTGAAAATGTAATTATTGCCGCACAAGTCCCATATTCAGTATGCGAGTTGGAAGGGATTTATTTTGTCTGTGTACCTTATCAAGAAGAAAAATCTCTATCTGATATTGCCGTGCCTTATTTTGAACCGGCTGTTCTTATCACGCATGGAACATACGGCTCTTCTGACAGTAAAGATTATTTTCCTATTCTTGCATCGGATCTGGCAGGACGGTATCGTTATACGGCATTAGGCCATTATCATACTTGGTTTGATAAATGGATCGACGGTTCTGCTGTAGTGAATCCAGGAGCTCCCCGGCAGACCCGGAAAAGTGATAAAGGGCCTCGTTATGTGTCTCTGATTGATACAGATACATGGCAGGTGGAACGTATTATTTTGCCGGTTTCTTTTATCGAGCAAAAAACTGTAGCTATTTCCGTGATTGACAGTGAGCGTGATATTGCGGAAAAGTTATACAGGGCTTGCGTTATGCTTATTGATTATCCTTGGGCAGAAATCGAACTGAAAGTGACAGGTTCATTGATTTTTTCGAAATATTCATTGTCGCAGCGTGTGAATCGTTGGATTAGTGATTTAGAACTCAATCAAATTGATGTTGGTCGAATTACATGGGATTTGGCCGGGCTCAAACAAATCTCTAAAGAAATTATGTATTCATCATTTGCTAGATCGATGATCGAAAAAATATCCACGGAATTTCCTCAGGAACTCAACTTACTGGCCCCGTTTCTTCTCGAAAGGCTCCAAAGCGAAAATGAACGATTAGTTGATTAATTAAGATTTTATTTTTTAGGGTTGTTAAAAATGATTTTTTTTGCTATAATTGTATAGAGACAAAAACAAGGAGTTTTTATATGAGTTTAGTTGGAAAACCTGCACCCGATTTTACTGCTACGGCAGCCCTCAATCAGGAGGAAAAAGAAATTCAACTTTCTGATTACAAAGGCAAGTTGATTTTATTCTTTTTTTATCCTTTCGATTTCACATATGTTTGTCCGACGGAAATCCGAGCATTCAGCGATAAACTCGATGAATTCAAAAAGCGAGGCGTTGAAGTTATTGGCTGTTCGGTGGATTCGGTACATTCGCATAAAGCATGGTTGCGTACCCCTAGAGAGAAGGGTGGTATCGAACATGTTGCCTATCCGATTGTTGCGGATATTACCAAATCTATTGCCCGAGATTACGGAGTGCTGATGGAAGATAAGGGTTATGCTTTACGCGGATCTTTTTTGATTGATAAAGATTTTATTGTACGCATGGAACAAGTCTATGATGGTCCTTTAGGACGCTCGGTTGAGGAAACCTTACGTGTTATTGATGCTTGGATATTTTTTGAGAAAAATGGCGAAGTCTGCCCTGCCGATTGGCATCCTGGTGACGAGGCTATGGCTACTTCTGCGGCAGGAATTACAAATTTCTTTGGCAAAAAACATTAAAATTTTATAGTTCATGGTTAGTTAGGAAGCTTTGAACTAACATAATTTAGGAGAATATTATGGACTTAAATTTGAATTTATCTTCTTTCAAAGTTTCCAAAAACATGCTCGATCCTCAAATTGTATATGACGTTATTATCATTGGCGGTGGTCCTGCTGGTTTGAATGCGGCATTATATGCATCGCGCAAAAAAATGTTTACAGCAATTATTACGGAAGATATTGGTGGTCAAATTACTCAAAGTACGTCAATAGAAAATTGGTTGGGTACGAAACAGCAAAAGTCTGATGTTTTAGTTAATATGTTTTATGAGCATGTCTTGGAATATCACCCTGTGATTGCAAAAAATACTAAAGTAGTGTCAATGGATGTTCATGATGAAATAAAAAAAGTGTCCTGTTCTGATGGTAATATCTATCAGGCTCTATCAATTATTATAGCATCAGGCAAATCACCTCGCAAACTCGGTGTATCTAAAGAATCTGAATTGACAGGTAAAGGAGTTGCTTATTGTACCACTTGTGATGGTCCGGCGTTTGCCGGGAAAAAAGTCGCTGTTGTCGGCGGGGGTAATTCAGGTGTGGAAGCAGCTTTGGATATGCTTGGCTATGCGAATGAAGTAGTAATTATTCAAGACATTGATCGTTTAAGTGCTGATCCTGTATTAGTTGACAGGATTATTGCTGATCCACGTATTTCTGTTGAGTATCAAGCTAAAGTGTTAGCCTTTGAAGGTGATTCGATTTTATCAGGTATTAAAATTTTGGATAAAGTTTCTCAGGAAGAGAAAATAATTCTGGTTGACGGTGTTTTTATTGAGATTGGATTAGTACCTTCTAGCAGTTTTGCTCCTGAAAGTTTGAAAAATCCTCAAGGCGAAATTATTATTGATGCTTTTTGTGCAACGAATATTCCTGGGATTTTTGCTTGTGGTGATGTTAGTATTGTGCCTTTCAAACAGGTGGTTATTGCAGCAGGAGAGGGTGCAAAAGCTGCATTATCGGCTTTTAGTTATGTTTTAAATAAAAAATAAGGAGCATTTTATGGCTGTGTTTGATCAGGAAACTACCGAACAATTAACCGGCATTCTCAGTGATATGGTTGATCCAGTTCATATTGTTTTCTTTAAAGGCAATAATGAAAAAAGTAAAGAAACAGAATCGTTTTTGAAAGAATTTGTTGAATTTTCGCCTAAGCTTCATCTTGAAATCAACAATATCGAAGGCCCTGAAGCAAAAAATTGGAATGTAAAAGTTTCCCCGGTATTATGGGTTACAACACCCGATTACAGCTTGAAAGGAGTGGGGTTTTACGGCACACCCGGCGGTTATGAAATTAATTCGTTTCTTATGTCTATTTTAGAAGTTTCAGGTAAAGTAGAGTCATTAACTCCCCAATACAAAGAAATTGTTGATGCGATCAATAAGCCGATAGAGATATATGTTTATGTTTCGCTGACTTGTCCTCAATGTCCCCAAGCTGTAATGAATGCGCATCGTTTGGCTGTTGAAAATTCTTATATTCATGCTTACATGGTGGAAGGACCTGCTTTTAAAGAATATGCTGAAAAGTATGGTGTTCAAGCGTTTCCTCATATAATTATTGGAGAAAAACAAGCCGAATTAATCGGTGAAAATGCTAAAGATATGAATCAGTTAATCTTAGCACTTAAAGAATTCTAATATTTTTCATTGAAAATCCTCTTTTATTAGTAAAAGAGGATTTTTTTGTTTAACAAATTTTTGCATAATTCCATGATATTTTTTATAATATACAGACTATTGTGGAAATGAAATATGATAAGAAAAAGTTTAGTTTTGAAGTTGTGTGAAGGATTCACAATGCAACGTTGGAATGACCAACTGCGACCTGCAGAATTAGTAGAGATTGATAAACAAGCCCATAAAATTAGTTTGGCATATTTCTTAGCTAGAGCTGTAGAACAAGAAGAATCTATAAACATGTCAAACCTTATAGAATCAGCTATTTTTGAGTACTTTGAAAGAATTGTTATCTCGGATATTAAACCTCCGGTTTTTCATAAGATCAAAGCAGATAGCGAACAATACAAAGCATTAAAGCTTTTTGTAAAACAAACAATGATTCCTTATATGAAAGGTCTGCCGGATATTTTTATCCATAGATTTTCTGCTTGGTGCGATCAAGAACAGCAAGATTCCCTAGAAAATAAAATTTTAGAAATTGCTCATGCCGATGCTACTTTATGGGAATTTAATTTGCTTCGCCATGCTAATCCTGATGGTTTTGGAATGGACGAAATCGATAAAGATATGGATATTCTCCGCAGAAAACATGCTGATCTACATCAATATTTGCGTTCCAAGCTTGAAACAAAACATATCCGCCAAGAGGAATCTGATTCTTTGTTTGCTAATGAAAATTATTCTTCGTATAGTCAATTGGTTAAGATGTTTGGTCAGATGCGTTTTCAGGTGCGTTGGGCTCAGTTGCACCGCGCCCCTAAAACAACAGTATTAGGTCATTCGTTTTATGTAGCTTTACTTACTTACTTATTTTCGATTATGACAGATGCTTGCAAAAAAAGAATTTATAATAATTTCTGGACTGCTGTTTTCCACGATCTACCGGAAGTTTTCACGCGCGATATTATTTCTCCGGTAAAAAGTAATGTTTCCGGCTTAGGTAGCCTAATTAAGCAAATAGAGGAAGAAGAAATCGAAAAAAAATTTACAAATCTTATTCCAGAACATTTAAGACCGGAACTTTTCTATTTTATTAAGGATGAATTTGCCGACTGTACTTTCGATGCTAATACAAATACAGTGGTTACTTATGCTGGCGGAATTCCTGTCGAATATAATCATAAGGAATTTAATCCTCGCGACGGTTCGTTAGTGCGTTTTGCGGATCAGTTTGCTGCTTTTATGGAGGCTGACCTTGCTCTTAAAAATGGTGCTATGGATCCCGATTTTACGACAGCAAAACAAAGAATTATCGATAAGTACGATAATATCAAAATTGTTGGTTTAGATCTCAAAGCATTTTTGTTGGATTTCAGATGAGGGGCATATATGGAATTTAATCGTGAGAATCTGGCTTCTTTAAGGGAGGAAGATATTGCCATTTGGGGTGAATATGCTGATAATATTAAGTATTCCGACCCGGAATTTGCTGAGAATATTTATCAAAAAATACTCTCTTTGGATGAAGAGCATACGACTGCTTTGTCGATTTATGCGGATTTTCTTCATGAAAATGGACGTTTCCGTGAAACGAAATTAATTTACACTAGATTATTACAGCTCGAGCCAGAAAATTCCAATTTATTTTTTAGGTTTGGTGCTTTTTGTGTGGAAACGGGAGAATTTGATCTTGCTGAAAAATATTTTATGCGTTTTTTTGAATCTGATGCTTTGGCTGCTGAGCGTTTGATGGATAAAGCAAATGAACTCTCAGAACAGGAAAAATTTCGTGCTGCCGAATGGTACTATCGATTTATGCTGCGGCAGATTCCTGATGATCCTTTTATTTTCAATAATTATGCTCTTTTGTTGGCCGATTTGGGGCGCTTTGTCGAAGCTGAAGAGTTTTTTAAAAAAGCTATTCAATCCGAAGAAAACTATATGGGAGCTTGTTTCAATTATGCTAATATGCTTTTTATGCTGGAGCGTATCGACGAAGCTGAATGGTATTATGATAAGTGTTTAGCCAACGATCCTGAAGATCTGCCTGTTCTTAATAATTATGGCTCACTTTTGATCCGTAAAGCAGAATTCCACAAAGCTGAGATGATTTTAAAGCGCATTTTAGGTATTAATCCTGCTGATTCTATAGCTCTGCAAAATTATGCCAATCTGCTCATGCGCGATGGCCGCTATGACGAAGCTCTCCATTGTGCAAATATTTGGATAACTTCTTATCCTGACTTTGCTCCGGCTTATTTTCAATATGCAACGATTTTAGTTGAAGCAAACCTGTTGAATGAGGCGGTTGATATGCTCAGAAAGGTTCTTGAATTGGATCCCCAACATGCTGAGGCATTAGCGTTATTGGCGGTCAGTTTGTCAGAATTGGGAGAGATCGAAGAAAGTGAACAGCTTTTCAAACAAGGATTGGTTTCGCATAGTGGCGATCCGATTTTACGATTCCACTATGCGGCCATGCTTTTTGATAATGAGCGCTACGAAGATGCCGAACGTTGGGCTAAAGCGCTTTCCGAGAGTGATCCTGAAAACGGTGAAGCACTCTGCCTTTTAGGCAATATTATGCATGCTCAGGGTAAAGTTTATGCAGCTCGGGATTTGTTTGAGCGTTCTCTTAAAAAGGATCCATCTAATCCGGAAGTATGGCTTCAAGCGGCTATTTTTTATCATGCGATACGTGATTATAAAGAGTCGGAAGATTGTTTCAGTAAGGCATTGCAGCTTTCACCGAATGACAAGAGAATTTTAGATGAAAAAATACGCTGTAATGATGAGAAAAAATCGTGAATCCGGAACTTGCTAAAACAGTAGGTGACTGGTTTGAAAAAAATCAACGGGCGATGCCTTGGCGTGAAAATCCGACAGCTTATCGTGTCTGGGTGTCAGAAGTTATGCTCCAGCAAACTACTGTGGCGACAGTTCATGGATATTTTTCGCGTTTTATGGAACGGTATCCTCAGCTTAGTGATCTTGCTTTAGCTGATGAGCATGATATTTTAGTTTTGTGGGCAGGATTAGGCTATTACGGCCGGGCAAAGAATTTGCTAAAAACGGCTCGTATTCTCAAAGAAGAAAAAAATTTCCCTCATAATTTCGAATTGCTGAAAAAGTTACCTGGAATTGGCGATTATACGGCAGGTGCTATTGCATCTATTGCGTTTAATTTACCCGTACCGCTTATTGACACTAATGTTGACAGAGTATTGGGCCGATTTTTTGCACTGAAAAGGAGTGAAAAATTTTTCTTGAAAAATATTCATGCTCAAGCAGAATTTTTGGTAAATCAGGTATCGAAATACGGAATTCCTCCTAAAATCTGGAATCAGGCTCTTATGGAAATAGGAGCATTGTTGTGCACGGCAAAAAAAACCTTGTGTTCGGAATGTCCTTTACGTGGATTTTGTAAAGCACAAAATTTATCGCCTTTAGATTTTCCCGGAGCAAAACCTAAACCACAGATCAATATTAAACATGAATCTGTTACTATTTTAGAAAAAGATAATCAAGTTGTTTTAGAAAAGATAGTCTCGGGCAACAGGAGGAGAGGATTATATGATCTGCCCCATCAATCTACAGGTAAGAAAATATGGGAATTTTCTTACAGGATATGCAATGATAAAGTGTATAGAACAGTCTATAAAAAACAATTAGCTGGAGAATTGAATAATAATTGGATACTTGTAAATATTAGTGATCTTGATTTATATCCTTTGATATCGCCAGCAAAAAAAATAATTAATAAAATATATTATGTTACTGTAAAAAATAATTGACAAAATGAAATTTATAATATAAAATATTAGAATTCAAGTTATTTGTGGAGGCAACTGTGTCAACTAATATCCGTTTGATGAGAATCGGGCGAAAAAAAGCTCCATACTACCGAGTAGTAGTAGCTCATTCAAGGAATCCTCGTGGTGGGTCCTATATTGAAAATCTTGGTACTTATAGACCTGTCGAACAACAAGATCAGATTAAAATTAATGTTGAACGTTATGATTCTTGGATTCAAAAAGGAGCAATTGCAACCCCTATTGTAAAAAAAATTGTTGCAAAAGTTAAACGTACTCTTTAATAGGAATTGTAAACAGTGAATGATGCACAAGAATTTATCGAAATAGGTATTCTTTTAAAGCCGTTTGGAATTAAAGGTGCTATAAAAATACATTTTTATATAGATAATCCATCTGATTTAAAAAATGTAAAAGAATTTTATATTTATCAGAAAAATACAGTTATTAATTATAGACCTTTATATTTTCAATCTATCCATTTTGATAAAAATGGGCAATTTGCGAAAGTCTTTTTTGAAGGTATTTTTGATAGAACATCGGCTGAACAATATCGTTTAATGCCTATTTTTATTAAAAAGGAAAATCTTCCTTCTTTGGATACTAATGAATATTTTATTCAAGATCTTTTAGATCTAAAAGTGAAATTTCAGAATGATGAAATAGGTTTTATATCAAATATAATCTCTGCTGGTGATAGAGATATTTTTATTATACAATTGAACAATAAAAAACAACATATTGCTGTACCATTTATTGGTCATTACATTAATAATATAGACTTAGCACAACATGTAGTAAATGTGTCTAATATAGATGAGTTGTTTTAAATAATGCTAAAAAAAATTACTATTTTAACAGTTTTTCCTGAAATGGTATCTCAAGCACTAAAATTTGGTGTTTTGAAACGGCTAGATAAGTCTATTTGCATAGATATACTAGATATTTATAAATTAACAAATTATAAACGTATAGATGATTATTGTGTTTCATATGGTCCAGGCATGTTATTTCGTCCTGATGCTGCTGCACAAGCTATTGATTCAGTCCGAGAAAATAATCATTCTTATATAATACATATGTCTCCCAGAGGACAATTATTAACAATGGGGAAAATAAAAGAATTAATTAGTAAACCTCATTTAGTAATTTTTGTCAGTCGTTATGAAGGAGTTGATGAACGTTTATTACAAACTCGTATAAATGAGGAAATATCAATAGGTGATTATGTTTTAAGTGGAGGCGAATTGCCAGCTTTGGTTTTAGTTGATGCTATATCTAGGATGTCAGAGGAAGTTCTTCAAAGTTCGGCACTAGAAGAGGAAAGTTTTAATGATGGATTATTAGAATATCCACATTATACCAAACCTAAAACATTTGAAGGCTATTTGATACCTGATTGGCTTTTAACTGGTAATCACAAAATAATTAAGGAAAAAAGATGGGCTCAAAGATTAGTTGTAACTTGGGCACGTCGACCTGATTTATTAAGAGAATATAATATTTTCTCTAATAATATCTCTTCTAAAAATCCATTAACTAGAATAAAAAAACAGAATCATCTTTTCAAAAAACGTATAAATATGTTTGAAAAGGCCATACAGGAGTATCAAAATGACCAACGAATCAGAAAATATAATAAATGAAGAATCTACTGATAATATATCAACTGATGTCAATCAAACTCAAAAACAAATAGTTAAAATTAAAAATACAATGCATGATATCGAAAAAATGTTGTTAGAAGAACAAAATAATAGTAATAAATTTCCTAATTTTAGAGTGGGTGATACTATTAAAGTAAGCGTGCGTATAAAAGAAGGAACTAAAGAAAGAATTCAAATTTATGAAGGTGTTGTGATTTGTTTTAAGCATGGAATGAATAGAAAAACATTTATGGTTCGGCGTGTTACTTCTGGTATCTCGATTGAGCGTGTGTTTTCTTTTCATTCACCTTATTTAGCATCAATTGAGATTGTCCGTAAGGCTAAAGTTCGTCGGGCTAAGTTATATTTCTTGAGAGGACGCTTTGGTAAAGCTGCTCGTCTTAAAGAATTGGCTTTAAAAAAAGGAGAAAATAAATTAATAAAATAAATCTTTTGAAAGATTTATTTTATAATAGATAATGTATGAATGATCTTCTTTTATATGAACGGAAATGTTACCAATTAGGATTTCCATTAGTAGTTGGAGTAGATGAAGCTGGAAGAGGGCCTTTAGCTGGACCTTTAGTAGTTGCTGGTGTTTTATTCCATTATGGTTTTTTTATTGAAGGTGTGACGGATTCGAAAAAAATTTCTGCTAAAAAACGTCAAAAATTAGAAATAATCATTAAAAATGAAGCATTGGCTTATGCTGTAGAAATTATACCTCTAGAAGTAATCAAGCAAAAAAATATTTATCAGGCATCAAAATGGGGTATGATACAATGTTTTACAAAAATCCAAAAGAAAATTGAAGTCCAAGCTCTATTAACTGATGCTATGAGAATCTCAGAAAAAGAATTGCCAAAAGTTTATGTAGAATCAATTATTAAGGGAGATCAAAAATCTTTCCATATAGCTGCTGCTTCTATTCTTGCAAAAATGGAACGAGATCGCATTATGGAAACTTTACATGAGGAATATCCTATATATAATTGGTGTAAGAACAAAGGATATCCTACTTTAGAACATAAAAATGCTATTAAAAATTATGGCATTAGTCCTTATCATAGAACAAATTTCAAATTATTTTAACTATTGTTTTGTGCCTATATTTTTTCTAGTACGAGAAGTATTTTCCCAATCAATAGAATTTTTATCAAAATTTGTAGCCCATATTTCCATTAACTTTTTAGTATTTGTATTATATGTTAATCCAGCATATTGTACATCGTCAAGTAAATAAACAGCATTAGTTGATGAGAGTGCTTCTTGAAAAGTATAAATAATATTATTATGAATGATACGTCCATTTGCGGATACTTTAACAGTTTTTGTTTTGTCAGAATCTAAAGTATACTTACCTTTGATGTTTTCCAGGAATTCTTTTTTATTAGCTACAGTACAAGCATTGAGAAAAATCAAAACAATTAAAAATTTTTTCATATTTTCACCATTATCTTTTATATTATATTTTTGATTCAATATTAAAAATCCCCTTTTACAAAAGGGGATTTTTAAATTATTCATGACTATGAGGTTTTGAGTGATGTAGGTCTAAAGTTTTTTGAGAGAATGTCAGACGTCCGTCTTTAACATGAACATCTACTTGGTCGCCATAATGCACCGTACCTCCGATAAGCGATGATGCGAGAGGATTTAGCAATAAATTTTTCAATACGCGCTTGATAGGTCGAGCACCAAATTCAGGTTCGTAAGCTTCTTCAGCAAGAAATTCTTTAGCATCATCACCTACTTGTAGCAAGATGCCTTTGTCTATAAGATTTTTCTTGATAAGATCAACCTGCAGCTCAACAATGTCCAACATGTCATGTTTCTGCAAGCGATGAAATACAGCAATATCGTCAATGCGGTTTAGGAATTCAGGACGGAAAATTTTTTTAAGTTCTTCTTTAAGCTGCTTATCTAAATCCTCTTCTGAACCTGTCCATTCTGCAATCATCGGAGAACCAATATTAGAAGTCATAACTAATACTGTTTGGTCAAAAGAAACAGTTCTGCCTTGCCCGTCCGTGAGACGTCCATCATCCAGCACTTGAAGTAAAATATCAAATACAGCCGGATTGGCTTTTTCAATTTCGTCGAGCAAAATAATGGAATAAGGATGACGTCGTATAGCTTCGGTGAGCTGTCCGCCTTCATCATAGCCGACATATCCAGGAGGCGCTCCGATCAGACGCTGTACTGAAAATTTTTCCATATATTCGCTCATATCAATACGTACGATGTTTTTTTCATCATCAAATAAAAATTCTGCTAATGCTTTAGCTAGCTCTGTTTTTCCAACTCCCGTGGGTCCTAAAAACAGAAACGAACCGATAGGTTTACCTTCTCCTGAAAGTCCAGCACGAGCCCGGCGGATTGCATCAGAAACGGCTTTTATAGCGTTTTCCTGGCTGACAACACGTGCCCCCAAGTGCCGCTCCAAATGCATAAGGCGTTCTTTTTCGCTTTCCATCATTCTGCTTACAGGGATACCGGTTCTTGCAGAAACTACTTTTGCAATATCTTCCGGAGTAATTTCCTCTCTAATAAGTGCACTACCATCGTCCATTTTGTTGATTTTTTGCTCTAATGCTGCCAATGCTTCTTCTTTTTTAGGCAACGTGCCGTAACGAATTTCGGCTACTTTTTCGAATTTGGCTTCGCGCTCATAACGGGCTTCCTCAACTTTCAATGCATCAATTTCGCTTTTTAATTCTCTGATACCCATGACGGCTGATTTTTCATTTTCCCACTTTGCCCGCAATCCTGTCATTTCTGTTTTGGCTTCTTCGAGTTCTTTTTCTAGATTGTTCAAGCGTTCTTTAGATTTCTGGTCTTTTTCTTTCATCAAGGCACTTTTTTCGATCTCAAATTTGGTAATTTTTCTCTGTAAAGAATCGATCGCCTGAGGTTCTGATTCCAGCTCTGTACGAACTTTTGCTGCAGCTTCGTCCATCAAATCAATAGCTTTATCAGGCAGTTTTCTGTCAGGAAGATAGCGGACAGATAATTTTACTGCATCCACAATAGCATTATCCGTAATACGTATCCCATGGTGGATTTCATAACGGTCTTTAATACCGCGCAGGATAGCAATTGCATCCTCAATGCTTGGCTCTTCGACCATCACTGTTTGGAAACGGCGTTCTAAGGCTTTGTCTTTTTCAATAAATTTTCTATACTCATCGTAAGTTGTTGCTCCAATAACACGGATTTCGCCCCGAGCTAGTGCTGGCTTAAGTAGATTTCCTGCATCTCCTGAACTATCTCCTCCTGCACCCATACCGACCATGAGATGAATCTCATCGATAAATAGAATAATACTGTTATCAGCATTTTCGAGCTCTTGAATTACCGATTTAAGGCGTTCTTCGAATTCGCCGCGATACTTTGCTCCAGCGATAAGCGAACCCGGATCTAAAGACAGGATTTTTTTTCCGCGTAATGATTCTGGAACGTCGCCTTGAACGATCCGTTTTGCTATGCCTTCAACAACAGCAGTTTTTCCGACACCGGCCTCACCGATGAGTACGGGATTGTTTTTCGTACGTCGTGATAAAATTTGAATAGAGCGTCTGATCTCTTCATCTCGACCAATTACAGGATCAATTTTACCTTTTGCTGCAAGAGTTGTCAGATCTTTTGTATATTTTTTGAGAGCATCGCCTTGATCTTCGTGTTGGGAATTGTTTTTCTGATTTTTTTTGAGCAATTTAACGGCATCAGCAATGCGTTCGTAAGTGAGATTTAGTTCCTTAAAATACATATTCCAAGGTTCCCGAGCAATTTTACACACAGCCATCAAAACGTGCTCAACAGCCACAAATTGAGATCCTGATTTTTCAGCAATTTCTTCTGCTGTCAGTAGAATTTTATTGGCTTCGGGTGAAATTCTTACTTCTGTTTGATCTCCGGTGGGAAGTTTTGCGATTTCTTTTTCAGCTAGATCTTCAATTGCTTTTGCTGGCACTTCTAGATACGATGCAATCCGTCGAGCAAAACCTTCTTTGTCTTTGAACAGGGCATATATCAAATGCGGTATTTCGATAGTCGGATTTCCTTTTTTTTGAGCTTCGTTGTAGGCAGTCTGTAGCATTTCCTGAACTTTGATAGTATAATTTGATTGACTCATAAATATTCCCCTTTTTTTGTTTTTCTTCTATAATATCATAAAGTAGCAATTTTTATACCAAAAAGTCAATGCAAAAGAGGAAATATTATGATAGAAAATCATCCGTTGGAACCGTTTATTGTAGAAGATGCAGTGGTGTTGATGTTAGGCAGCTTTCCGCCAAAGCGTGAAAAATGGAGTATGGAATTTTATTATCCGAATTTCATTAATGATATGTGGCGTATTTTTGGTTTGGGGTTTTTTGAAGACAAAAATTATTTTTTGAAAGATGCACGTCATTTTGACAAGGAAAAAATTCAGCAATTTCTTTGTGAAAAAAAAATTGCAGTTGCCGATGCGGCTCAAAGTGTTTTTAGAAAAAAAAATAATGCGTCCGATAGTGATCTGCAGATCAAATGCATTTTGGATTTCAATAAAATTCTGCAACAGTTGCCTAAGTGCCAATATTTGATGACTACTGGAGAAAAATCTGCTCAAATATGTTCTAATTTTTTTAATATTTCTACACCTAAAGTCAATAAAAATATATCATTTACTTATATGTGCCGATCTTTTTATTTGTATCGTTTACCTTCGAGTTCTCGGGCATATCCTCTAGCTTTGGAGAAAAAAGCAGCTGCTTACCGTAATGTATTCACAGAAATAGGGCTAATAGGACCGGCGTGAGATAATTTTCCATTGATTATCTTTTTTTTCGAGCATATAATCAACGTAAATTATGTTTTCTTTATTAAAATTTTTGTCGCTTAAAACAATATATTTCGGCAAATTTTCCATCGGGGTCAAGGTGACCCAGCGTGTTGGTACAATACTAATCTCGCGGCCGTTATTGGTGAGATATTTTTCGTTCTCAATAGACCATGATTTCAATAATTTATATTCTGAAAGGATAGCATCACGTTTTCTGGGATTTGCTTTGATAGTTTCGAGAAGAGCTTGTGTGTTGCGCAATTCTGCATTTCCAGTAACGTCGATCAACTTTTCAATTTCTCCGTTAGTCAGCGCTGTCAAGGCAAAAGTAACTATTTCTTTAGGTCCGCGCGTCTGAGCACTTAAACCAAGCGGGTATAATAACAATAATGACAAATATTTTTTCATTATTTCCTCCAACGGTCTGATATAAAATATCATCGGTTTTTGTCAAAAAAAATTAACAGATACATCGTAAATAATTTGACATAATAAAAGGAGTTTGTTATAATTTTCTTTGTTATGTCAAGAATAAGTTTGGGAGTTTTCCATGAAAAAGGATATACTGATAGGAGTAAGTGCTGGAATAGGAGGATTTATATTAGGAGCATTATTGTTATTTTTTATTTATTCCCCTGGTAAAAGTGCTAAATCGAATATCTCTTTGGAGCTTCCTTCGATTAAGGAATTAAATGATAAATATTTAGCAAAAGTAGAACGATATGGTATTTCTTATGATGAATTTACCAATTCTCTAGAACTGGTTCAAAAAACATTACCTCCTGCTCAATTAGCACAGCTTAAAGCAAATGAAAGTGCTTTCAAAGCAGAAATATTAGAAACGTTAATTAATCAATATGTTGTTGTTGCGACAGCGATAGAAGAAGGGTTTTTAGAGAATGAAGAGAATTATAAGCAATTCCAAAATGCTTTGCATCAAGCCTTATCACAGCTTTATATTTCAAAAAACCTTCCTACAGATAAAAATGCTTTTGCTCCCTCTAATCCAGAAATTGATCAGGCGTATCAGCAATTTGGCAGCGAATTACGGGCAAGAGGATTTAATGCACAACAATCACGTGAATTTATTATTAATCAGCTTTCTCAGCAAAAACAACAACGTTGGATGGTTGATTTTATTTCAAAAATAAAAGAAGGTTTCAGAATAGAACGGAATAATAAATTAATTGAAAAAGAAGGAATCGATCCCATAGGATTACAAACACCACTTCAACAGCAATAATTTACTAGAGCCCTACTATACGGAGCTTTTATTTTTAAGCATAAATAAATAATGCCATTCTTCCGGTGAAATAGCATCAGGTCTCGATTTTAAATATTTATTATATGATAAAATAGAGTCTTTCCAAATACTTCTTACTAAATTATTTTCTAATGTTTTGCGTTTTGCATGAAAGCATATTTTTATAAATTCATGAAATTCTTTTTGATTCAGAGAAATATTTTTCTTTTTAATGGAGACAACTGAGGAATCAATTTTCGGTTCTGGAAAAAAATTTCCTCGGCCTACCATGAATAATGGCTTAATTTCTAAAAAAGTCTGCGCGATTACGGATAACGGACCATATTCAGGAGTACCAGGATCAGCCTCCATGCGGTTGACAAATTCCTTTTGGAGCATCAACACACCTGTATCAAAACATTTATTTTCTGTAAAAATTTTCAAAACTTCTCCAGAAATGCAATAAGGTAAATTTGAAACAAAAATATAAGAATCAGAACTTTTCAATTCGTAATTTAAAACATCTTCATGAAGATGTTTTAAATTGGGATGACAAAAATTCTCTTGTACTAAATGGTATATACCTTTGTCAATTTCTAAAGATATTGTTTTTCCTAAATCTGCTAAAATAACTGTCAATGCCCCTAAACCAGTTCCTACCTCAAAATAAGCTTGATTTTTTTCTAATGAAGGAAGCTGTTGTACAATTTTTTCTGCAATATGCCTGTTAATGAGATAATTTTGTCCTCTGTTCTTTGAAAGAAAAAGATTTTTTGATGCTAGTAGTGTTTTGATATTCTGGATACCAAAAGGATCATAATTCATAATATAATTTATTTCCTTTTCTGCAAATATGCAAATTTAATTATTGTAATATATTTTTTATAAAATTGCTAAATTTTATTTTAATCAATCCGACAATGAAATATAATATAGAAATTGTTTATAGAATAATTTCTGGTGGAGAGTTGTATGAAAAATGTTCTGTTTTCTGTGATTTTCAACATAATGCTTATGAACGCCGCTTTTGCGCAGGTAGAAATTACGTGGATAGCTGAACCTGGCAATGAATATAAATATGGAGAAACGTGTACTTTTTTTATTGATTCGGTAAATGAAGAGCTGCCTCAAGAATACAAAGATACTATGCAAGATCGAGCTGGTATTTGGTTTGGTGATAAACAACCTTATGCTCCTACGATGATTCGATTTTTATCCCAGTTGCCTGTTGAGGAAAAAATTCAAATAAAAAATATTGTACAAAAATATCAGCTCCAAATGCAGAAATTGGAGTTAGATATGCGCCCCACAATACAAATGCTGCAAAATAGTATTAGCATGTATCGTCTGAATTTGACTCGTTTAACAATTCTTCCTGAAATAGATGTTTCTACTAATACAAATGAAGTAGTAGAAGTATTTACCAATGGTAGAGATGCTCAAGGTAACTTTGTTGATCTTAGAAAATTTTCTGATTTTTATACTGCTGCTTCGAAAACCAATGCGGTTAAGCCTAAAGAAGCTTTAGGAGACATGGACGCTGCTGAAACATTGGCAGAAATTGAGATTCAAAAAACTCAGTTACAGAATCTCCAATCTTTATATGATCGTGTTTATCAGATTGTGAGGAAAGATATGCATAAAGACATTATGGATGTTGTTAATGCCTGGATTGCGAAAAATGCTTTTATGACAGAAGAATCTCTTGTTGAACTGTTTTCTGAAGCTGAAAATCAATATGCAATTCCCAAAACGCAATCTGATACTTTATCTTCAACTTTTTAGTTTACTGATGCGTAGGATATGACTATGCAGAAAAATATTTTTTCATTAATGTTGATGTGGAGTTTGATTCCATCAACATTTTATTCGCAAGATTTAATGCAGGCTGTGGAACTTAACGATATACCCAGTGTAATGCTGTTTGTCGAAAACGGTGCTGATATTAATCAGACTGATAGAATGGGATTTACGCCATTGCATATTGCTGCTTGGAATGGATATGCCGAGTTAACGGAATATTTGCTTCAAAAAGGTGCTAATCCTAATGTACTTTCTCAATCAGGGAACACGCCTTTGAAATTTGCTAATCCTGCTATAGCAAAACTTCTGCTTCGATACGGCGCGTTTACAAATAATACGGCGCCACCTGTTCCGGAATTACGTTATACTCCTAATATTTACATTGAATCTTCATCTCCACGTCCTCGCGTTATTAACCGTGTGGTTTCGAATTTTATTGCGGGTTCATCTTACCCGGAAAAATCATACAATATTCTGAAAAAATTGAGTCTTGAAGAAAGTTTGCAAGTACATAACTGGGATAAAGATGGTAATAACAGCTTGCACAGGGCTGCACAAACTGGTAATCTCGAACGTGTCAAATTGCTGATCAAGAGCGGCATTGATCCTAACAGCCGTAACAATAACGGAGATACGCCTTTACGTTTTGCGGCAGAAAATGGCCACTTAGAAGTGATTAAATATTTGGTCGAGCAAGAAGGGGTAGACATTAATACCAGAAATAACAGCGGGACATCACCGTTGATGGTAGCCAGTTTGAATAATGATCCGAAAATTGTGAATTATTTGACTCATTTTGGTGCAAATGTCAATGCTACAGCTACGGCCTTTGCCCGGCGGATCCGAGAGGGAGAAGGTGAGGTTGATACTATAGTTGAAGGATGGACACCTTTGATGGCTGCGGCACAAATGGGTGATAACAAAACAATTCAGGCACTCTTAGATGCTAATGCTGATCTTAATGCTACGGATAATGATAATTGGAATGCATTAATGTATGCTGTGCAGAGCGGGCATTTGGATACGGTACGATATTTGGTCAAATCTGGAATTGATTTGAATGTAGAATCGACATTTAATCAGACTGCATTAAGTATAGCAGTGGATGAGGGAAATCAACCGATGATTGATTTTCTGAAAAGTGTGAATGCAAAAGATTCATCAGAACCACTTTTAAAACTTAACGAAACAGTCATTGAAATTCTTCCTACAGACGAAGAATTGTCGGTATATGAAGACGCTGTTACTGCTAAGTAAGCTGCTGGAACTAACGAAAATAAAAAAGGAGAATCTGAACCTAATACAAAAAAATTAAAAAAATAGTAAAATGTTGAGAAGTAAAAAAATTATTTATTTTTTCTTCTTAGTTGTTCCTCTATATGCTGATGAATCTTTATCTTTATTTGATGCTATTGTTCGTGGAGAAGTAGCTTTAGCAAACTATATGATTAAAAAAAGAGCAGATGTTAATGTGACTAATGAAGATGGAATGACACCTTTGCATTTTGTATGGGATTTTTCGTTAGCGAAAACTCTTATTATAAATGGTGCAAAGATCAATGCTAGAAATAATCAGGGCAGTTCACCATTACATTGGGCTGTATCGCGAAATTTAGTGAATATTGCGCGGCTGCTTATCGAATACGGTGCTGATATGAATATGGCCGATGTTAATGGTCAAACTCCGTTGCATTTTGCTGCTCGGAATGGTAATAATGTTTTGATTTTATTGCTGATTAAGAATGGAGCTGATGTGAATGCCACAGATAAATTAGGTTCGACTCCTTTGTTGACAGCATTATCTTTTGGCCATCAAAAGTCTTCACGATTTTTGACGATGGCTGGTGCCAGTGAAATTTCGAATGCGGAAGCTCTTGCACCATCATCTTTTGCGTCACTCACTCGCAATCCGGAAGTAGTTCAAATTCTTGAAACAAAGCGGTTAGAACCACTGATCAGGGCCATTTTTATTGAAAACTTTGCCGAAGCTGAAAAATTGATTCGAAGCGGTGCTGATGTTAATATTTCAGACATTAACGGCAATACGGCATTACATTGGGCATTTACAAAAAAGAATCGTTATTTGTCTAAGCTTTTATTAGATAAAGGTGCTGATATTTCTAGTTTTAATCATAATGGTCAGACTCCTTTAGATGTTTTGAAAGCTTTGAAAGAGCCATCATTTGAAAAGTATATCCATACACTCATCAGCAATAAAACGAAACTAGTTAAGATGGAAATTGTTGAAACTAAAGAGGAATACGGAGAATAAAAAAACTTGACAAAATATATTTTTTCTTTTAAAATATTTTAAAATATGCGGCTGTCGTATAGTGGTAATACCTCAGCCTTCCAAGCTGATGCCGAGAGTTCGATTCTCTCCAGCCGCTTGTAAAACTCCGGTATAACTGGAGTTTTTCTTTAAAATATTTTTCTCAAGAGATCTTAAATCTATAAATAAATTTCATATTGATTAAAAAATTTCGAGCTCCAGTAGAACTTATCTTATCTAAAGAGCAGAATATAAAAAATAATAGATTTGATATAGAATAACATAGCAGTAATTAATTTTGATTTTAGAATTAATAGAGATTTCGTCTTAAATATATAAAATTTATAATTCTTCAATATAACTAGTTCTGTTTTACTGAGTATTTTCTTCTTGATTTTTTTTTACAAATTTAATATAATATATATTGATTATAAGAAGGTTCAGTGATGATTGTTTTAGGAGTGGAAAGTTCTTGTGATGAATGTGCCATTGCGTTAGTTGAGAAGGGAAAAAATATTCTTAGTCATAAAGTTTTTTCCCAAGCAGAACTACATGCCCCTTACTTTGGAGTTGTTCCGGAAATTGCATCGCGTAATCATCTGGTAAAGATTTTGCCCTTGCTTGACCAAGCCCTAGAAGGAAATTCTCTATCACAAATCGGTGCTGTTGCTGCTAGTACAGGTCCGGGGTTGATTGGCTCTTTAGTTGTGGGTTCACTTACAGCACAAGCAATAGCTTATTATCTGGATAAACCTTTTATTCCTGTGGATCATATAGAAGCTCATCTTTATACTCCCCATATGGTGCATGATATTGTATTTCCGTATGTTGCGTTGGTATGTTCTGGGGGTCATACACTGCTTTATAAAGTGGATTCTTTCTTTAATTATACCCTTTTAGGTTCAACGATTGATGATGCGGTAGGCGAAGCGTTCGATAAGGTGGCAAAAATGCTGGAATTAGGATATCCGGGTGGGCCGATTATTCAACAATATGCAGAGTCCGGCAATGAAAATTTTTGGAAACTACCTATTGGCGTTAATACAGTAGAAGATAAGTATAATTTTAGCTACAGCGGCTTAAAAACGGCAGTTTATTATCGTCTCAAAGAGCTCCAACAACCTTTTCCCATTGAAGATATTTGTGCTTCGTTTCAAAAAGCTGCGGTTGATAGTTTGATGAAAAAAGTAGAAAATGCTCTGAATGATACGGGAATATCACGGCTGATTACAGTTGGTGGAGTTGCAGCAAATTCAAGACTTAGGAATGGCTTAGACTCTTTAACCAAATCAGGAGTTACGGTTTATCATACCCCTATAGAATTATGCGGAGATAATGCCGCTATGGTAGCGGGTCGGGCTTTTGTTGATTTTAATAGCGGTTATCAACAAAAGTCCAAATCTTGTTATGCACGAAAAACTCAGATTACAAAAGGAAAACGAATATGAATTCAAAAAAGGATTTGTCTGTCTTGTTTATTGTTCAAGCAGGTATGCGTTTTGGGATTGGTCATTTGGCAAGAGCATTATATATTGCTCGCTTTTATAAAAATTCTTTTTTATTGGTGTTGACAGATTTAAAAGAATCAATATCATTATCAACTCTAATGCAAGATATACCTCATCAGATCTGTTATCAGTACGATAAAAGTATGTTTGACTCTGTCTTGCATGATAAAATTATGGATCTTATTGTTGTTGATTGTGATAAAGCCAGCAATCACTTAGTTCGCTTGGTAAATGGGCTGGGAAAATCTACTGTTGTTTTTGATAATGTATCTTTTGGTTCTAATGCTGAAGTTTTTATTGCTCCATTGCCTTCTTATGAGGTTAAATCAGCTAATTTTGCTGAATTATATCATACGCCGATTGATAGAGAATATTTTTTGGAAGTTCAAGAAATTTCTCATGTTCAAAATGTTTTGATTACTTTAGGGGGAAGTGATCCTCATAACAATGCATTGAAAATTATTAATGCATTAAAAGATCAGCCTTACAAAATTACTGTGATTGTTGGCCCTTTAAGCCAATACAGATACTTGGAAGAGCAAGAAAATATAGAAGTTGTGAAGCATTCGAAAAATATTTTTCCTTATATAGAGCAAAATGATTTGATATTTTGTGGTCCTGGGCTTACTATGCTAGAAGCAATGGCTGCTAAAAAATATGTTGTTGCTGTTGCTCATACCTATAAGCAATATAAAGATTTAAAAACTCTTCATGGCATTACAGTATTAAACGGTAGCTTTTTTCTGACAGCTCAAGGTATACGGAACACTTTAGATAAAGCTATTATGAGTAAATTCAGTCTGCCAGCTGATTTTGATTTCGAGGCATGGTGGCTTGAATTAACTAATAATATTGCTAACAGGCCGGCTTCTTGTCCTCTATGTGGATCTTCCTATAAAAAATCTTTATATAGAAGCTCCGATTAGGACCGTTTTATTTGTCGTTCATGTGGTAGTATTTATTTGTATCAATTACAGGACCATACTGACGAAGTTAATATGGATACAATTATTGCATCAAGTTCAGAGCATGATAAAAAAAGTTATAAAGAAGCTGTGCTTAATCTTAGAGAAGACAGTAATAGAAGAATCCAGCTTATCAAAAAATTGCTGCCGGTTTTGAGTTATCAATACTCATACAGGCTGCTTGATATTGGTTCGGAACATGGTGTATTTGTTCAAGAAGCAGCTCATAACGGATTTTCCGCTCAAGGCATAGAGTTGTCAATTTTTGCTCGCCGTTATTCTAAGGATAATTATAATATTGATATCCTAGATTCTATGGATAAAATTTATGAAACTGAGCCTATTTATAATGTAGTCACAATATGGAAAAAACTTGAGCAATTATCAGAGCCTTTGCTTTATCTAAAAAAAATAAAAGAACTTTTACCTGTTGGAGGAGTGTTGGTATTTCGGGTACCGATGGTTGGTAAAAAAAGGAATTTTGACGGATTTTTTCGAATCACCGTAAAAGGTGGTAAAAAATTAGCAGAACGTGCTGGATTTGCTGTTGTATATTCTATCAAAAGCTCTGTGCAATCAACACAAAATGAAGAATTAATAGAGTTTTATTGTGTTAAATATGGAAAATAATGTGATTCATCCTATATCTTTTGGCGAGATATATAGTTTAAATAATATATTTTTAGCTCCATTGGCAGGCTATTCACACAAGCCCATGAGAATGTTTGCACGAAAATTTGGAGCAGGATATGCTGTGACGGAAATGGTGAGTGTTGAGGGAGTGTTACGGGATTCTGAAAAGACGTTTAGATATGCTGATATTTCAGATGCACCGAATCTTACATCTATTCAGCTTTTTGGCAGTGGCGATCCTAAAACATTTCATCAAGCGGCTGTTGTTGTTAAGAAGCGTTTCAATGCGCGGTCAATCAATATTAATTTTGGCTGTCCGGCACCCAAGGTAATGAAAAACGGTGCGGGTTCGCGCTTGTTACAGAAACCGCAAAAAATGGTTGATGTGATTAATGCTGTAAAAGATGCAGGGCTTGCCGTGGAAGCGAAAATTCGTGCAGGTTTTGATCAAGATAATCTAGATGATATCATTGATAGCCTGGACCGTTCGGATGTTGATGTTATTATGTTGCACTGCCGATTGACCAGAGATAAATTTCTGCACGGCACTGCCGATTGGAAACGTTTTCATCGTGCGCGGCAGGCTACTCGTAAGCTTTTAATTGCGAATGGGGATATTAAGTCTCCTGAAGATGCTTATAAAATACTGACAGAGTATAAAATGGATGGAGTCATGATAGGGCGTGCAGCAATTGGGAGGCCTTATATTTTCCGTCAAATCATTGATTTATGCTGTAAAGGAACTTACTTGAAACTTTCTGTAAAACAGCAGTTAGAATTACTTGTCGATTATGCTGAACTTTGGTGTGCCGAATCGAAAACTGATTCTATTATCCCAATAAGAGGTGCATTAATGAGCGGGCTAACAGAATTCGAAGGTGCTGCCAAACTACGGTCGCTTATTGCACAAAGCCGGAATCTCGCTGATCTCGACGGCGCCATAAAAACAATAAAAGATAAATTTATTCTTCATTCTTCATGAAGTAAAAGGACTAAATTATGAAAGAGACTTTTTCCTTAATATGTAAGGGTATGTTAGTGGGTATTGCTAATATTATTCCAGGAGTTTCTGGGGGGACGATGAGTTTTGTGTTGGGTATTTATCCTCAACTTACAGAAGCTATTGGTTATTTTTTTATCAGACCTCAAAAAAGAAAAGAATATTCTTTATTTTTATTGAAATTAGGTATTGGGATAGTTTTAGGATTTCTGCTATTTGCTAAATTAATCATATGGCTGCTTGGTGTTAAGCTTCCTGAAGGTAATCTACTTCCTTATAGCTATGTGCCTACATTTGGATTTTTTTTAGGCTTGATTCTCGGGTCTGTATTTGTACTGTTTAAGATGCAACCAGATAGTAAATTTTCTTTTAAGCGCTTGGGATTGGTATTTTTTGGTTTTTTTTCCCTTTTATTAATTAATTCTCTGAGAAATCTGAAAGGTATAACTGGGTTGGAAGAAACAATTATTAAAGATTTTGGCATTTTTAAAATTACAATGCTTCCGATAGCACGTGCCCTATGGTTGTTTTTAGTAGGTATTCTTGCCGCTGTAACTATGATTGTACCCGGAATATCAGGATCTGCATTGTTAGTTGCTCTAGGAGAATATGGACCCATTTTATCCTATGTCGGAGAACGATCAATTACCCCTATTGCAGTGATAGGAGTAGGTTTTGCAATTGGAATCTGGGGAGCAACCCTTTTAATAGCAAAATTGCTTCAAAAATATCCGGGAGCTACATTCTATTTTATTTTAGGACTTGTTATAGCATCATGCTGGCAAATAGTAGTTAATATAATCAGTGCTCATGCTCCTGTTAGTGCTTTGCTGATCAGCATTATTACTGTGATTGTAGGTTTTGCATTAGCACTTCAAAGTAGTAGATTACGATCATCCTAAGAACATTTGTTTTGTTTTTGCAGGTTGCGTAAAATTTTATCCCTTAGTGAAAATTCACAACCGCAATAATCTTGACAGTATATACAATTGTCTTTACTGATCTCTTTAGCAATTTTAAAGCCATTGTTTTTTTTGAAATTGCTTACAATATAAGTAATTCCCGTTTCATGCTCCAAATTTTGGCCGATTGAATTTACTCGTTTCTCATCTTTATAGGGGCTGAGCGTCAACGAACTAGCAACAGCTTCAAAACCGTGATCTTTTGCATATAAAAACGCATTTTTCAAGCGCATAGCATAACAAATAGTACATCGTTCGCCTTTTTCAGGTTCATGCTCCAACCCCCGGACTTCTTCACGCCACTCTTTTTTGTTATATTCTCCTATGATGAATTCTGTATTAATAATTTCAGCATATCGTCGAGCTTGTTCGGCTCGTTTTAGATACTCCTCATATGGATGAATATTGGGATTATAAAAATATATCGCTATGTGATCAAACTCAGGTTTATATTCGAGTACTTTTTCCCAAGGCAGATTACCGCGTAAAACCTCAACACATGTTGTAACACAAGGTGCACAGCACGTTTGCAGCAGTATTTTTTTCATAAAAGCTCCTTATATGGTAATGAATTTAATATGACTGTGCCTCAATCCTATATGATGGAAAATGTCCGGTCTCCGAATGTGAAGATCACTATCAATGATGCGTTCCACTAAGTTAATGTGGTTGCTGTTTTCGCTGAGATGTAGAAACATAACATGTTTCGTAGAAATGCAGGCTGCTTCTGTAATGAATTTTTGAGCCTGATCGTTGGATAAATGTCCAGAACCTCCAGAAATACGTTCTTTTAAATACTTAGGATAACGGCATTGAGCAAGCATATAGGGGTCATAATTTGATTCAATACCGATAAAATCGGCATTATGAGCTTTATTAAGAATTTTATCGTCGTAGGAACCGATATCAGATGCATAGAAAAGACGTTTGCCGTGCTTATGAATGACAAAACCCAAGCACATATCTGCATCATGTTTAACCTCAAATGCTTCGACGTCAAAATCGCCAAAGTGTATCATGTCGTTGGGCTTGATAATGTGAAAATCTTTAAGATTAATACCGGATTTTTTTTTGGATTCAATCGTTAGGTATACCGGCAAACGATAATAACTTGCAATCCGTTTTAAATGCCGAACATGATCTTCATGTTCGTGTGTTAGAAGAATACCACATAATTTCTGTGTGTTTGCTTGAAGCAGCTTTAATGTGTTCTTAATTTTGGGCAACGAAAGCCCTGCATCGATTAGTAATGCTTGATTGTCAGTCTCTATATAAAAAGAATTGGCTTTGCTTCCGCTTATCAGTGATGCGCAGCGCATAAAATATCCTTAAAAATTTTCTTATATTATTCCATATTTTTTTATTATTCGCAAGATTAAAAGAATAACACTTGATAAAATATAACAAAATTGTTACAATGTTATTATTGAAAAAATTAGGTAAATAATGCCAAAACTATTTTTTCTCAATTTTTTTCTCAATTGTGTATTCAAAAGTGTTGTATTAGGACTAGTTGTTCCCTTGATGCTTCTTTTATCAGGAGCTCCGTGGGACGTATTACCTGTAACTTTTGTTATTATATTTCTCACTATACTGCCATGGATTATATGGATGCAATACCTTATAACTACTTCTGTAGCGCTGCAGAAAAAATTTGCTTTTTTCAAAATATTTGGATTGATATGTTTTAGTGTTGTTTTTCTTATGATATTGCTTCCTTATGTTCCCTCTCCGCAATATGTTAATTTTAACAGAATAGCTCCCAAAACACTTTTATCAAAAGAATCGGCAGTAATTACAAAATTTGGCAGTTTATATTTAGATTCTCATGAATTTTTACCCAACCCTGCAAGAGCGCTTTGGGTTGGCAGTAATAATTTAGCTTTTGTACACATCGAAACAAATAATATTTCTCTTATTTTGACTCAAGCTTATACATTGGATCAGCATGGATACAGCATTCAAAATGCTGCTCTCAAAATTCCTTTCATAGAGCAGAGAAATGTTCTTCCTAATTCCGGATATGGTAAGAAAATTTTTTTATGGTGGCTGGAAAAAACTATGCTGTTTCCATGGGAAATTAATCAGCTTTCCCAAAAACTTGGTATATTCAATAATAAGATTGATCGATTTTTCCAAACACAAGACGTTTCGCTGAAAACAGAAAAACCAAACAGCCTCCTTGCCTTAGATTCTGCATCAAAATCTCTCAATAATAAAAGTTTTCAATTTACAAAAAACCAAAATAAGATACATTATTTGATTTTATTTTTATATTTATGTGTTTTGTTTTTAGCAGGTTCTATTGTTTGTATTTTATTATCATTAGGCCAAACACTATTAAATATAGTCGCTCTTAATATATTGGCTGCTTTAATGGGAACATTTTATATTTCTCGTTTTCTTTCTTTTGTTCATGTATCTTTGGAATTATTATCTTTTTTACCTTTATGGGGTGGTCTTTTTATTATGATATTATTAGAAATGCTTATTTTGTATATTATCTCGTTATTGGGGGGAAAAATAAAAGGATATTCTCATGATTAGAATAGTGTTAAGTCTGGTTCTTTTATTGGGAATTAATAGTTTTATTTTTGTTCACAAGTATATGACTTCGGGGGTTGAGACAGCTTTAGAATATATGTTGTCACAATTTATTTTAATGTCGGGAGTTTGTTTTTTAATTATTTGGCCGCTTAATTTGTCAAAAAAGAGCCATTCTTCAAGTTTGTCTATTATATTTTATATAGTTCTTATTTGGATAATTCATCTTTCTGTTCGAGAAGTTTTTGTCCCAAAAACAGACACTAATAATCTCAAACATGGCCTCGTTATTCAAACAAGTATTGGTACATTTTCTTTTGGGGCGGTCCAAAAAGAAGATAAATACTATATAATTAATAATGCTGCATTTTTTTTGGACAAATTTATTATTTATGCACCTTTTGCGGAAGTTTCTCAAAATATGCTATCTATGCAGCAGGGTAGTTGCTTTATATGGAGTAATAACACCGCTTCCGATCCTAAAACACTGACAAATACTCTTACAATACCGTTGCCTTTTGATATGGATCGGTTTTATCGCTCATGGAACCTTGATTCTTCAGGATATACACCGATTTTATATTTGTTGGCGGATAAGGATATTTTATTTAATCCTTATATGAAACCTTTCAGAAAAAAATGGCTTTTAGCTTTGCTTGGTTATGCAGTGGATTTGATATTCTTAATGCTGGTTGGGGCATTTAGTGTAGCGTATACGAATAAGCTCGACTGGCATGGCATAAAATTTGTTGGTTGTATGGCTTTTTATGCAGTTCTTATTCCGTCGGTTGTGGTTTTGTATGATTATCTTATACTGTTATCAAACATCATGGTTAATGTATGGTTGTAGGAGGTTTTTATGGAAAAGGATATTTGGAAAAAAGCGCATGTGTGGGCTGAAAGCGACGATTTCGACAAAACCACCAGGCATGAAATTCAAACGCTTATCGATGAGAAAAATGAAAAAGAACTTCAAGACCGGTTTTGGAAAGATCTCGAATTCGGTACAGGCGGTTTGAGGGGCATTTTAGGTGCCGGTAGCAATCGTATGAATGTCTATAATATCCGTAAAGTTACTCAAGGCTTAGCCAATTATATTATCCTACAAAACGGAGCATATCAGGGAGTTGTTATTGGACGGGATTCACGAAATGGTTCATTGGAATTTGCCCAGGAAGCAGCATCTGTATTGGTTGCCAACGGCATTCGAGTATATTTTTTCCGTGACATATGCCCGACTCCTGTGGCATCATTTACGATCCTTCAAGTGGGTGCTAAAGCTGGGATTATGAATACGGCTTCCCATAACCCTAGAGAATATAATGGTTATAAAGTGTTTTGGGACGATGGAGCCCAATTAGTGCCTCCTCATGATGAATTAGTGATGCAGGAGATTAAAAGAATTACGGAACTTTCTGCTGTCAAACGTATGGATTTTGCAGAAGCCGAAAAAAGTTCTTTATTTGAGTACTGTGACAGTTATTTTGATCATTATATTCAAGCAGCAAAAATGTTTATCCGTGATTCGGAATTATGCCGTTCAACGGATCTTAAAGTTTTATATTCACCGTTGCATGGAGCCGGTTATAAAATTGTTCCACAACTGATGAATGTCATAGGGTTCCAGCATTTTGAAGTTTTTCAAGTTCAAGCCCAGCCAGACGGTAACTTCCCGTCTGCTCCTTACCCTAACCCAGAAAATCCACAAGCCATGCAGCCAGGTATCAAACATGCTGAAGGAAAAAAAAGTGATCTTTTTATTGCTACGGATCCCGATGCCGATCGTATAGGAGTGGCATGTAAGTCTCAACATAATAATTATCTGCTTTTGAATGGCAATCAAATAGGTGCGCTGATTTTGGATTATCTTGTACGTTATCTTATTCCGCAAAACAGTTTTGTTGTTAGTACTATTGTTTCTTCGCCGCTTATTAGTAAAATTGCGCGTGCTCATGGTGTTGAATATATAGAATGCTTAACTGGATTTCGTTGGATTTCAGCAAAAATGCAAGAACTTCGTGCTCAAGGTAAAAATTTTCTTTTTGGCATGGAAGAAAGCCATGGTTATAATATTTCTTCTCTTGTGCATGATAAGGATGGAGTTTCGGCGACCGCAATTTTTGCAGAACTTGCTGCTTTTCATAAGCACCAGCATGTTGGTTTGGATCAGGCTCTCTTTGAAATAGCCAAAAAATACGGTTATTTCAAAGATTCTCAAGAGTCGCTGTCATTTCCAGGGGCTGAGGGTGTATTAACCATGCAGAAAATGATGGATGAGTTCCGGGCAAAACCGTTCGCAGAAATTAACAGTATAAAAGTCGAAAAATATGCGGATTTTGAGACTGGAATTATTAAAGATGCTCAAAATAAGCCTGTTGGCTGGACAAATCTACCTAAATCCAATGTATTTGTATTTTATTTGGAAAATAATGCTCGTATTGTGGCTCGTCCTTCGGGAACAGAGCCGAAAATTAAATTTTATTTCTCAACGGAGCATTCTGTCAATTGCGAACATTGTGTCCAGCAAGCTGATACCGAACATCAAGCACTTAAGGAAACGTTTCTTTCGATGATCCACAGTTAAATATTAACGGTTTTCAAAATAATGACGATAATTTCTACAGTTCTTAAAAGAGGAATTTATGGAACTTTTTATTAATGATACTCCTGTAGGTATCAACCCAGAAAAAAATGATACAGTCGATACACTGCTTTGGACTGTAGAAAAACAGTTAGAATCTGATCTTATTATTGCTTCTGTAGTTATTGATGGCAAATATGTTGCGCGTGATGATCCCAATGTTTTGAATTTGTTGGTCTCTGATATCAATAAGATAGAATTAACCATAGCAACACGTATTGAAATTGGTGTTGCTTTGCTAGATGATGCAAAAAATTTCATTACGATTAGTTCCCAAGAGTTGAAAAATGGTTCTTTTTCTAAAAAGAATGAAATTATGCAGTCTTTTGCTTGGATTATTGAAAGTTTGGATGCTTTACGCTCGGCGTTGGCGTTTCCTCCTGCGGATTTAACGATTCTGAGAGCTGCTATAGCTGATGCTCTTCGTTTTTTAGACAGAGAAATATCTTTGGAAGAAGCTTTGGCGCTAGCGGAAATTCTTGAGAAAATGCCTGAACATTTTACATTATTACAGAAAAAATTATTGAATCAAGAAGAATTTGTGAGGGAAAATGTTATTATGCAGCTGCAATCAACGAAAAATATTCTTCCTGATTTGGCTACTTATTTTCAAACAGGAAAAGACTTACAGGCCTTAGCCGAGTTGGGAACGGTGATTGATACATTAGAAATGTTTGCTCGTTATTCTGCATCGCAGCCGGCCGATCTTCAAGCAGAAACATTTGCTGTTGCTCTTAAAGATCTTTCGTCACAGTTGTTGGAAGCATTTGAAAATAAAGATTATATACTTATTGCTGATCTTCTTGAGTATGATTTGGCCGAACAAATCGATGCTATTTTAGAAGCGCATCAATAACATCAGGAGGATATTTTGAGCTTGCATGAATTAACCAGTTCTACAAAAGTTTTAGAAACATTAGCAGCTATGATTCATCAGGAAAGTGGGATTATTTTTACACCTTCCCATATGAAGGTGCTGGATCAACGGGTTCAATCGACTTTAAAAGAAAAAAAATGTTCTGATATCGAGTTGCTTGAGCTGCTCAAAAATAATAAAAATGAACTTCATGCTTTTATCGGACATGTAACCACAAATCATACTCAGTTTTTTCGTAGTATTGGTCAGTATGAGCTTTTAGGCACAATGATTCTTCCGGAGCTAGTACAGAAAAATAAATTAACGAAGACAATAAAATTATGGAGCGCTGCATCTTCTTCTGGAGAAGAGGCATATACATGTGCTATGTACATTCAGTATTATTTTGATACACATGGTCTTTCTGACTGGTATTTGGAGATTTTTGCTACCGATATTGATCAGACCAGTATTAAATTAGGAGAAAATGCAGAATATCCTTTTGATGCTTTGAGGCATGTGCCCCAAGAATATCATCAATATCTGGATATTGATTCCGGTAGGCTAGATGAATTTGGGTTTGTTGAAGGTGCAAAATTTTCCATTAAACCAGCGATACGAAATTTAGTAAGTTTTCAAGAGCACAATCTATTAGATTCTGCTCCTTATCGTGATATTGATATTATTTTTTGCAGGAATGTGCTGATTTATTTCGATGAGAAGACGCAGCACAAAGTTGTATCGCATCTCGAAAAAGCTTTAGCATCAAAAGGATATTTTTTTGTCAGCCCTTCAGAAACTTTGAACGGTATAACAGGAAATTTAGAGATAAAGATTTTTCCAAAAGGCATTTATTATATAAAAAAGGATTGATATGACTAAAGGTCAAATTCTAATTATCGATGATTCAGCTTTGGTTCGCAGTTACCTTGCGAAAATGTTGCTTAATGTTCCTGATATGGAGCTTTGTGATGTGGCCTCTAATGGTAAAATAGGGTTTCAAAAAATTCTTGCCCGTAAGCCAGATGTTGTTATTTTAGATTTGGAAATGGATCATGGAGACGGGTTGTATGTTTTGCAGAATATTCAAGACCAACTTCAGCCTCAAGACCGTCCTTTTGTGTTGATTTACAGTGCCCGTGCAAAACATGATGATCCTTTGTTCCGAAAAGCTATAGAATTTGGATTTTCTGATTTCATTATTAAAGTGCAGGGAAATCCTGAAGATATTCTTTCGGAACTCCGTAAGGCTTTTTTTGATAAGCTTCGTGCGGCTATACAAGCAAAGAAAAATAGAACTATGAGATCCCCCATAAACTCGATTCTTAAGGATGAATATGATATCACTGTTCCCCATGGTTTGAATGCACTGCCTCTCATACTTGAACGAAAAAAGATCAATCCTAAAATTTTAATTATTGGAGCTTCTACTGGCGGTCCGTTATCAGTCAGTAAAATTATGCAGGAAATAACTTCTATCAAAGTGCCTGTGGTTGTTATTCAGCACATGCCTGAAGGGTTTACTAAATCATTTGCTGAAGAATTGGGGCGTATTAGTGGTTTGCCAGCGCATGAACTTGCGCATAACATGTCGCTTGAGAAGGGGCATATTTATGTTTTTCCAGGAGGTATGCACGGTAGGTTAACTGCTTTTGGGAATTTATTTGTTTTTTATGCAGACAGACAGGATTATATAGCACATCCGTTTAAGCCTTCTGTGAATTTGGCGATTGAAAACCTTGTCAAATCGATAAACGGGCATGCAATTTTTGCAGTGCTCAGCGGCATGGGAAAAGACGGCGGCTTAGCGGCTAAGTTTCTTCACGACAAGGGCTCACTAGTAATTGCTCAGGATAAGGAATCAAGTGTCGTTTGGGGGATGCCTGGTGCTGTTGTTAAGGAAAATGCTGCTGACATTTTGCTTCCGCAGGATGAATTAGGTAGGGGTATACAAATGATATTAAAAACCTACAATATAGCTTAGAGGGGCTGTTATGGATGAATGGAGAGAGTTAATTAAAGATTTTCTTGAAGAAGCTTATATGTTGATTGAGCATCTTGAAGAGGGATTGCTCAATTTGGAAAAAGACCTTGATGATCAAGCAGGCATTGATACGATTTTTAGAGTGGCTCATACTATTAAAGGAGGTGCCGGTGCGGTTGGGTTTGACGATATTCAAAAACTGACGCATATTATGGAAGATGTATTGGATTTAGTCCGCAATAAAAAATACCGCTTTACGCATGATGATATTTCTTTGCTTTTAAAGGTGCGAGACGAATTAGAATTATTATTAAAAGCCTATGAAAAGGGACAAAATCATCCTTTTGAAAAGACGGCACAATTAATTTCTGCTCTGGAAAGCATTAAGGAAAAAGCACTCAATCCTCAAGGTACTGTTGAAGCTGTGCCTGTTGATGAGAGTAATGATGGTTTTGATGCATTACCTATTGCAGCGCGATTTCAGTTGAATAATGATATTTTAGCAGTACTTCAAGGTGCATTGGAATCAGGTGAAGCGATTATGTTTATTGAGATCCGATTCAACCAAGAATATGAAATGAAAGAAGTCGGCCCTTTTGAAATTTTAAATATTATCAATGGATTTGCTGAACCTATTCTTATGAATCCTGATATAGATACAATTGAAGCCGAATATTTTCCTTATTTGAATGTTGTAATTCCAACAGAAGAATCTGTGGAATTCGTAAAAAACAAGCTTATGATGCCGGATGTTGTATCGCGTGTAGATGCTTATGCTTTAGATGACAACTTCTATCAGCGCCTAGAACAAAGTATGTATGGTGATCAAGAATCCGATCTTTTGTCGGTTCCAGAACCTCCACCTCCTATTGAAAGTAATAATGTGGTTCCTTCTGAGGGCAAATCTGTTGAGGTATCCAAACAAAAAACGGTAGAAGAAGAAAAGAAAAATCCTACGCTTCGAGTGGAAAGTTCACGTATTGATGAGCTTTTGAATATTCTTGGAGAGTTGGTGATTATACGCTCTGGTTTGATGCAGTTCAACAGCGACATGGAAAAATCTATGCAGAATATACGCTTGAGTTTGAGGAATTTTTTATCTTCTTCTAACGAGCTTGAACTGAGTGAGGATGCAATTCAAAATTCTCAGCGAAATGCCCTGCTCCGTGAAAGTTTACAGGATGTTGCTGAGAGTATGGACAACTATGGAGAGTATGTTCAACAACTGTCACGTATTTCGGGTACGTTGCAAAGTCAAATGATGCATTTACGTATGGTGCCGGTACAAACGGTTTTTTCGCGTTTTCCACGACTGGTCCGAGATATTGCCAAGCAGCTGGATAAAAAAATAGATTTAATTATAGAAGGCGGCGAAACCGAAATAGATAAAGGGATGATCGATGATTTATATGATCCGTTGATGCACATGATTAGAAATTCTATGGATCATGGTATTGAACTTCCTCAGCAGCGGCTTGCCAGTGGTAAACCTGACATTGGCACTATTAAACTTTCTGCTTATCAAGAGGGAGATAGCATTTTCATTGAAATATCAGATGACGGCAGAGGTATTGATACAGAAAAAATTAAAGAAAAGGCTATCGATAAGGGGTTGATTTCTAGCGAACAAACTCAAACAATGAGTAAACGTGAAATATTATCTTTGATTTTTGCTCCTGGGTTTTCTACAGCCGAACAAGTATCAAATTTGTCAGGTCGAGGTGTTGGCATGGACGTGGTTCGTAAGAAAATTGAAGAATTAGGCGGGTCTGTGTCAATTTCTACTGATTTAGGAAAAGGCACTACTATGCGAGTTCAACTTCCGTTGACGTTGGCAATTATTCAAGGTCTATTAATTTTGATAGGCGGCGTTCACTATGTTATTCCTGTTGCTGCGGTCGAGGAAACAGTTATTCTCGATGTTAAAGCTCTTCATAAACTCAACAGTTACTATGCCTTGGAGTTCAGGGACAAACTGATTCCTCTTATTGCTTTGCCGAAAGTTCTTTATGGAATTGATATATTCAGATCCGATAAATATCGTTATATTGGTATGACAGAAGATCAAATAAAACAAGAACAAAAAACAACATTTTTTTATCAAGAGAATGCTGCAGGATTTTTAGAACAAGTTCCTGAGCCTCAGAAAATTGATCATATGTCTATATACCCTAATACGCAGGAATATTGTATTATTATTAAATATGCAGATAGGCAAATTGGTATAGTGGTATCTGATATTTTGGGAGAACAAGATATTGTGATAAAGCCATTGGATACTAAATTGATCTCAAGTCCCGGATTGGCAGCTGCAACGATCGTTGGAAACGGAGAAATAGGGTTTATTTTAGATATACCTCAAATTGTTCTTTACTACCTCAAACAGCAACAACAATCCCGGTAAGAAAACGGAGGCTCATAATGGAAAATATATCTGATTCTGATGCTTTAATGCAAAAAGCCGGTCATGAAGTATTATTTAATACGATTACATTTGTGCTGGAAAAACAGATTTACGCGGTGAATATTTTGTATATCAGGGATATTGTGATGGGGAAACTTATTTACCGTATACCTAATTCTGATTCTATACTGCTGGGAGTGACCAACTTGCGTGGCGAAATTATTCCGGTATTTTCATTGAAAGAATTTTTAGGTTTTTCTGAAACAAAGTGTGAAAATTTAGAAAAACAAACAGTGATCCAACCTTCTGAAGATGAGTATCTGATAATTATCAAAATTGAAGGCCGACTGTTTGCTATCGCTGTCGATAAAATTCATAAAAATATCGGTATCACTAGTGATATTTATAATGAGGGTTCCTATATGAAAAAATGGGTAAAACATACTATTTTTCAAGGAGTGATTATTGACGGAGAACATAATATTTTGATGCTTGATATTATTTCATTAATGAATTTGCTTGTTGAAAGAAATAATGAAAAAAATAATTGACTTAATGATGCTTTAACATTATAATTTATAACATGTGGCAGTTACAATTTTTGAAAGGAGGAGCCATGTTGATCGATTATATCAATCCTTTTGTAGAAGCAACTTTTGAAGTAATGAGTGAAATTCTCAATACACCGGTGAAACGAGGGCAATTACAACTCAAAAAGTTGGGTGAAGGCATGAAAGGAATTGCTGTCATTATTGGAGTTACAGGAGTGGTTTCGGGGCGGATAGTCTTTGATATGACAGAAGAAGCTGCTTTGAAATTGTCAGAAAAGCTTAATGATGAATCATTTTCCAGTTTTAATGAGTTAGCGCGTAGTACAATTTCAGAAGTTGGAAACATGGTAACTGCACGTGCTGTTACAAAGTTAGCTAAAGAATCCCGTTCTTTCCATTTTAGTCCTCCTACACTTATTGTTGGATCTAATATTTCTATTTTTGAAAGTGAGGATATAGAGGCATTAATAATTCCCATTGATACTGGCTATGGAATTATTGAAATTAATATTGCTTTTAAAGAATAGTTATGATTAAATTAAATAGGGTGTTATTATGAGGGGTTATTATGAAAGTTATTTTTAGTGAAGATGGGCTTCCTACCGGGCAAACAAAATCTGGTCAGCAAATTGGAGTCTTATGTGTCGACGATTCGCAATTTATCCTTAAGCAAATCTCACAAATTTTAGGGTCTCGTAATTTTAATATTGTAGATACAGCGCTCAATGGAGCAGAAGCTCTTATAAAATACAAAGAAAGACAATCTGAGGTTCAATTAATTACTTTAGATATTACTATGCCTGAAATGGATGGATTAACTACTCTTAAAAAACTACGAGAAATGAATCCAAATGTTAATGTGATTATGGTTACAGCCTTGGGTACTGCTGAAACTGTGAAAGAAGCAATAAAATTAGGTGCTAAAGGCTATATTGTAAAACCTTTAAATAGAGAAAAAGTATTAGAAAGAATCGGTAAAATTTTCAGTTAATCTTTTATAAAAACTAAAGAATGCTTCTTTAGTTTTTTTTTATTCTGTGTTATAATATCCCAAAGAGGATATTATGAGAGCTGTTTTATACATACTATTGATACTGCCTAATATAATGTATTCAAGTATATTTATTGATTTTTCTGGTAAAAATTCTTATATTGTTAAAGAATTATTAGCCCAACAGTTATCTAATGTCAATATAGTTATATCATATAATGATCAGCAAGATGTTTCAGATTCAAATTTTACTAAAATATGGGAAATTAGTAGATTACAAAAAAATAATATATATATGCTTATAGATCTGGGCTTGCTATATCAACATTCTTTGATTAATAATTCAAAAAATAAAAAAATATTGCAAAAATTCCTCAATGAAATTTCTTTACAAAATCGTTTGGGATTATTAATTGATATGCATCGAGTTCCTGAATTTTGTCAAGAGTTTTATCAACAAGTAATCAGAAAAACTGTCAAAAAAGTTGTTTTTATCAATACCCTAGATAATAAAAAGTATAATAATCAGAAATTTTGGGATCAATTAAAAAATGATTTTTCTATAGAAAAATTTGATCCTGATATTTTATATTCATTTTATATAAAAAAAGAATATAATAAGAATTTAGGTTTATTATTTCTATTATCATTATATAAAAAAAATGTTTTTGTTCAGGGACAGATTTTTGATAATAAATATGCTTTAGATTTAATAAAAATAGTCTCACAACCAAAATTAAAGTATTATGCTTACAAAATATCTGATACATCTTTTTTAATTTTGACTCCTTTTAATGCATTTGGTATCAATTTATCATCTAATATAGAAGTAATGTCTTTTCAGCATAACATGAAACCAGCATACCGGAAAAGTATTTTTGGTGCTATGCCTGTTTGGGAATATCCTCCGCAGATGCTCGTTTTTCCTGATAGTATAGCAGTATGGAGGTTAAGATGAAGTATATAATGGTATTATTTTTAGGACTTTCAGCCTGCAGTAATTATGCTGAGATTGACAAGTTATATACTCAAGGGGAATTTGAACAAGCTTATAATCTTTTAAAAAATAAAAATATTAATACCCAGAAATATAGAGAATATGAATTGAAATTAGTCATGCAGATTGTGATGAGTGGTAATAAAGATTTTTTACCTTTATTAGATGCGCTTTTATTGCAGTCTCCTCCCGAACAAATGTATGCTTGGCAAGACCTAGCACGAGCATGGATACGTTTTATATCGGCTCAAAATCAGGAAGATTTTCGAGCAGTGCTAGAAATTCTTCCTGATTTTGTGTTCAAAGATCAATCGTTTGAACGTATTCGATTGGCTATGCAGGCCCATGCATTAACAAAGTTGGGAAGATATCAAGAAGTTATTTTTAATTTTGAGGGTAAAAAAAATATAATGCAAAAAAATTCAGAATTATTATATTTACAGGGTAATGCCTATCAATATTTGGGTGATGATCAAAAAGCATTAAATAGCTTTAATGAAGTGTCCAAATTGTCACAGAATGTTACACTTAAAGCTTTAGCAAATTTCAAAATGGCTGAGATTTATGAACACAATAACAATCGCATACAAGCTCAGAAAAATTATTTAGCATCATGGCAATTACAGCCGTATAATGCTGAGTTAAATTTCCGTTTGGGAAAATTGTTAAGTCAACAAGAATACGAAGGGTTGCATCAACGTTTCTACAGAGCAGCTCTCCGATTAGACGAAAATAATGCAGAAGCTTGGTATTATTTGAATCTGCAATAGTATGAGGCTATGTATGAAATATTTTTTATTAGTATTTTTAATAGGAACTGCGTGTACGCAAAATTTTTTGTCTTATGTAAAACAAACACAACCTTTGCCTTTAGTGGATAAAGAACAAATTTTGTCTGAATCAGGATTGATTTTTCCTACAATAGATAAAAAAATAATGAGCACAAATAATAATCAATACAGAAATGTTGAATTATTACCTAATAATAAAAAACCTTTTGCTATTATACAGAATACAAAGGAAATTCCTAAAAATTCAAAATTTATTATTAGAGTTGATATAAAAAATTATCTTCTTGCGATCCCTTATTACTCTAGTCCTAAAATAATTTATAATGCAGATGATAGTATGCCTAATCAGGGAGAATTTCATTTTATTGCAGCTGATGAACCTGGAATAATAAGGATTAGAATTTATGATCAATATGGTATTGTATTTAAAGAAGAAGTTTGGAATATTGAGATTCAGCCTTAATGGTAACTTTTTAGAATCATAATAAGCTTATTTATATACATTTTCTTATAATCTTAGTATTATTTTAATTTGAAATTATTGAGATATAAGCATATTTCTCGGGTAATCTTTCTCCGAATTCAGTAATTAAAATATTTCCTAATTTTACTTTGGGAAGGGTTATTTTGTCAGCTTCATTATTTTATATTTTTTAATAATTTTAAAATATTCTTTTTTTTGCTTTGAGTATAGGCGATACTTGTATGAGTTGTCCTGTTAGGAAAATATACGTGAAGAATTGACAAAATTCTACAGGAATTGCTGTAAAACATAGGACTTACAGCAATTCCAATGCAGGCCGACCAAGATAATGCTCAAAATAATAATGGAAACGATGCATTTAGCATGGTAGGAATCTGGGGGTAGCTATACCAGTTTTTAGATGTGATGAAAATATACCTAACAAAGAATAAAAATAACGGTTTCAACCCGGGTTCAAGCCAGTTGACGGTTTTAATCGTAAATTTCCAAGTTTTCTGCCTTAGCATAGAATGATACAGTTGTTGGTGCTAGGAGTGAGCATAATAATAAAAGATCTCAACAGAAAACATGGAACAGACAACCAATACCATTGGGGAATTGTTATTCTTTTGATTTTTAATAAGATAAAAGTCAATAAAAGCACAGGGAATACTGCAATTGCTTGTTCATGACTGGCACCTGTGTAGAATGCAATCAAACAAAAAATGAGGATATTAATGTTTGTTTCATTTTTGAAAATGTTCAGATAATACTGGATAAATAAAATCATAAGAATAGCAGTAATATAATAAGTACATAATGGAGTAAGATCATAACCGAAAGACATCATAAAAGTAACAAAGGGAAATAAAGCATTAATAAATGTAAATAAAGAAAAGAGAAAAAGTATTTTATTTTGTTACATTGATATATTTCCGGTTCTATAACCCTTAAACTGACATAGAATAAATAAAAATAAGGATGGTTTTGAAGGTATAGAAATAAGGGTATCCTAGTTGTAGGGTATAATGCATTGAGATATGAGTTAAAAAATTTCTTTCCACTGAAGAATCCAAGGATTTCGTGGTACTGCATACTCAAATTCATGGAGAAAATGCACGGGAGACAGTAGACAAGAAAAAAAATAAGTGAAAATTAATGAAAAAATTACTATTCGTTTTACTCTAAAATAAGCATAAAAGCTTCCTAATTATTAATAAAAACAATCCTCGGGAGCCTTTTAAAGTCAAAAAACTCATCGTTTGCCTCCCCTTATGAGCTTTTGGAACGTCCTCCATTCATTCCACGGAACGTACAAGCCACTATGAGCGATATATACTATTCAAGTGCGTGAATGAATGATACGTTTTAGAGCGATAGAGAGTCCATAAACCTCGATAAAGGGAAATTTTTTTATTATAATTAATGCTATTAATATTGTCAAGAATTACTAGAGAAAAATAATAAGAAGCTTATATTTAGCGAAAATAACTTTATTTAGGCACTATTGTTAATTAATATTTTGAAATATAAAATTTGGTAAACTTGACAATATCTTGATAAGAAGATATACTTAAATTATAGAAAAATAGGAGAAAATAATGATTATGAACTATAAAGAACTGGGTTTTGTAAATACTCGTGTAATGTTTGAAGTAGCTGTTAAAGATCAGTTTGCTGTTCCTGCTTTTAATTTCAATAATATGGAGCAGTTGCAAGCTATTGTTATGGCATGTGTAGAAACTCAATCGCCCGTTATTTTACAAGTATCTAAAGGTGCACGTGCTTATGCAAATGAGGTATTATTATCATGGATGGGACGTGGAGCTGTCGAGATGATGAAAGCTTATGCTAAAAAATTGGGGGTAGGAGAAATTCCAATGGCTTTGCACTTAGATCATGGAGATTCTTATGAAACATGTGTTTCTTGTATCGAAAGCGGTTTTTCTTCTGTTATGATTGATGGTTCCCACCTTCCTTACGAAGAAAACGTTGCACTTTCTAGAAAAGTAGCAGATTATGCTCATCAACATAATGTGACCGTTGAGGGGGAATTAGGTGTATTAGCAGGTGTCGAAGATGAAGTATCATCTGATGAACATGTGTATACTCAGCCGGATGAGGTTCAAGATTTTGTTTCGAAAACAGGTGTTGATTCATTGGCTATTGCTATTGGTACGTCTCATGGAGCTTATAAATTCAAACCAGGTCAAAAACCAGAAATTCGTATGGATATTTTGGCGGAAATTGAAAAAAAGATTCCTGGATTTCCTATTGTATTACATGGTTCTTCTTCAGTTCCTCAAGAAGCAGTTGCTTTGATCAATAAATATGGCGGTAAAATTAAAGATTCAATCGGTATCCCTGAAGAACAACTTTGGAAAGCTGCACATTCTGCAGTATGCAAAGTAAATATTGATTCGGATTCTCGTCTAGTAATGACTGCTTATATCAGAAAAGAATTTGCAGAACATCCGGAAGAATTTGATCCTCGAAAATATTTAGGTCCAGCTCGTGAAGCAATGAAGGAACTTTATAAGCATAAAACTGAAAAAGTCTTGAATTCTGGAGGAAAAGCACCTATTATTATGGAAGCATTAAATAAAACTAAATAGTCTCCGAATTCGGAGACTATTCTGATTGTAAAGCTCTTGTTTTTGCTAATATATCTGCTCTTTCATTATATATATGGCCTATATGTGCACAAATTTTAACCCATGTGATTTCAATATCGTATGTTAATAATTGTTGTATATAAAATTTAGCAATGTGGCTTTGAGCTTTCCATTTTTTTGTTGCCCACATTTCTAATCCTTGATAATCATAGAAAATAGTAATAGAGGGAATATTATTTTCTTTAGCAAAATTTAAAGCAGCTAATACTGCTTGAACTTCTCCTGCTATTTGCCGTGTTCCTTCTTCTGAAAAAATATCTGCTAAACCTGAATCTTCTTTGATAACATTGCCATTCTCTACTAATACCAATCCCCATGCTGTATGTTCGTTAATGTAAGTGCCATCAACGTATGCACATAAGCCGATGATATTTTGTTCTTGAGGGTAATTATATTGGTGCCATAATAAGCTAATTATTTCTTTGGATGGTTCGGGAAGTTCATGGGTACCTAATGAAAAACTATTTTTCGAAGGTTTATGATATAGAATGATAGTACCATAAGCAGTTTTGATTTTAACATGATAATCTCGAAAAGATTCTTCATTTAAGGTGCTCTTGATATTTTGAGAATTCAAAAAATCAATTAATTTCTGACTTTCGATATATAGTTCTTGTTTGCTTTTCGTCATGGGTTTCTTCCAATTTGACAAAACTTATTCTCTTCTTTACAATAAGAAAAAATTTGGAGAAAAATATGTCTGTCAACCATTATTTTGATATTAAAGATATTATGGCACTGCTTCCACATCGTTTTCCTATGCTTTTAGTGGATAGAATCTTAGAAGTTAATGAGGAAGATGGTAAAGGTCTCAAGAATGTGACCATCAATGAAAATTTTTTTAATGGTCATTTTCCTGATGCCCCTGTTATGCCTGGAGTACTAATCGTTGAAGGAATGGCTCAATGTGCAGGTTTTATTGCTCTTACCCAACTCAAAAACCGTTATCCTTTGTTAGATACTGCAGGGATTTTAATGTTTTTTATAAGCATTGACGGTGTGAAGTTTAGACGTCCTGTACTCCCGGGTGATCAGTTGGAATATCATGTTTTGATCACTAAAAGACGGGAGAGTATTTCTACTGACGGAAAAACTTTTTCTCGAGTAGTTAATAGTATGGATACCAAAGCTTTTGTCAATAACGAATTATCTTGTGAGTGTTCTATGAGTGCAATGATGACTCCTAGGAACTATGCTCCTGCTTAATTATAGGGATAATATACTATCAATGCTGTGTATTTTAAAATCTTTATTGATTTTGCGTACTAACCCTCGAATAATGCTGCTTTGATTGACTTCTATCCCTTCATTGTATCCTTTGTCATATAACATAGTAACTATTTTTACCCATTGTACAGGTTTTTTTATTTGGAGTGCTAATAGTTCTTTTGCTTGGTTTGTTATATAAAATTCTGCAGTGACATCGGAAGCTACAGGGCATATTCCTTCTTTTATAGTGAAGTTGGAGATAAATTCTTTAAAATTATATGCTGCATCATCCATAAGCCGAGAATGAAATGCACCGCTGACGGCTAATGGCACTATTTTGGATGCACCTAACTCCAAAGCTTTTTCTGATGCTGCTTGTACCCCTTCTTTTAGGCCAGAAATAACAATTTGACCGGGAGCATTGAAATTAACAGGTTCTACGTAAGCAGTTTTGGAAATTTCTTGGCAAATATCGACAACTTGTTGATCATTTAATCCTAATATTGCAGTCATGCTGCCTTTTTGTTCTGGATCACAAGCAGCCATAAGTTCTCCACGTTTTCTGACGATTTTTAAGGTATCTTCAAAAGAGAGCATTTCTGCAGCCAATAATGCTGAAAATTCGCCCAATGAATGACCTGCTGCTACAGTAGGAATATATCCTTTTTCTTTTAAAATCTTAGTTAAAATATATTGATAAGTAATAATAGCAGGTTGTGCATTTTTCGTGTCTGTAAGCTCTGATTCAGGGCCCTGAAAGCAAAGTTTTTTGAGGTCGAAACCTAAAGTATCATTGGCTTGTTCGAATATGGATCCAGCAACAGAATAATAAGTCATCAGATTGGTGCCCATACCTATGAATTGACTACCTTGGCCTGGATAAAAAAATACCATAAGATTCCTCCTTAATGCTGCGCTCTATTATATATTATTTTGTTTGTTTATTCAAGTATTTGCATATATCATTACAAGTGGTTATATAGATTCCTCAATGCAGGGGCTTTTTTAGTAAAAAATTTGATACTGCGTTTCAGAATTCCAGCACTATAGGCTAAAAAATACCGTAATTTATGATATATATTATTTTTGATACATATGTTTTCTCGAGACAAAATGGTTTGTCTGTTTGTCATGCAGGCACCGCAATGGATCACCAAACTATATTTTCCGATAGAATCTGGAAAATCGTTCCCCATAAGAAAATCAATTTCAGGCATAAAACCAAGCAAGTTGTTAAGAGCGTTCGGTATTTTGAAACGGCCTATATCTTCACAGCTGATATTGTGAGAACAACTTTCCGCGATAGCAATGCGATGATGTGGTTTCAGAGACGATAAAGCTAGAATCCCTTCTACAAAATGCGAAAGATTGCCTTTGTAGCGTGCAAACAAAATAGAAAAACTAGTCAAAGCAATGTGTTCAGGAACTATTTGATTGATATGAGAAAAAGCTTGAGAGTCTGTGATGACCAAATCAACAGCAAAATTCAGACGCTCTAGACATAATAATTCTGTATCGCGTACTACTGTGATTTTGAATCCATGATCCAAAGCGTCTCGTATTACTTGGACCTGAGGATTAATAATGCGGCCTTTTGGAGCTTTGCTGTCAATTGGAATTACAAGCATTATTCTTGATCCGTATGGTAAGCAGTCCCCAATTAATGTTTGTTCCTCTTTTTCTGTGTTGATATATTCTGTTAATGTTTCAATGAAGTTTGCTAAAGATTGTTTATCATATTGAATAATCACAGCAAGATCGGTACTTTCTATAGCTTTTAGTGTAGCACCTATTCGTGCATCGCCTAAGCTGCTGGCATCACCGAATCTTGCTGTATCAATAAAAACAACTGACCCTGCATCTAATAATTCAAAATTTTTCCGTACAGGATCTGTAGTAGTACCAGGTTGAGAACTAACGATAGAAATATTTTGTCCAATAATAGCGTTCATTAATGAAGACTTACCACTATTTGTATGGCCTAGAAAACTAATATGAATTCTTTCACCGCGTGGAGTTTTAGAGTTTTTCATTTAGTGGGCAATTAAATTAATAATCGGGATACTTTTTTCTAACAAGCCGTTGTCTATTAAAAATTGCTGTGTTTCTTCTAAATCTTTGATGTCACTTTCTTTTATTTCAGGATCAAAATTGTACCAAGGTAACATAGATATTACTTCATCTTCTGATAAACCAACTTCGTTTGCTGTTAATGAAATAGCTTCAGGCATATTTTGCCTCATAAAATCGATACTTTCGCGATGAATTTCCAGGAATTTTTGAATTATATCAGGGTGTTTTCTGACAATATCACCTCGGACTGCTATGACAGTAGATCCTTCAAGTAAATTTTCGCCATTCATGATTTCGCGAGCTCCTTGTTTTTCGGCTGCTAGAGTTGCTGCTCCACCTAATAGAGCTGCATCTATATCACCGCTAAGCATACTATTTAATGCTTCTGGGATGCCCATGGAGACGAATTCTATATCGCTTAAAGTCATATTTTCTTTTTGGAGGCCTGCTATCAGCAATTGATGTAGAATCGTCCCTTTTGGACCGCCGATTTTTTTCCCTTTAAGATCCTTAATTGATCTTACTGCTGAATTTTTTGTTTGCAGCATATAAGCTTTAGGTGCTCTTCCGAACATTCCGATAACTTTAATATCGGCACCATTTGCTGCAGCAAGAATGGCAGATGTACCCCCCAAAACGGTTGCAAAATCAACAGAACCAGCAGCCATTGCTTCTGTTTGCTGAGCTCCTGAATTGATTTCTGCATAGTTTACAATGATATTTTTTTCTTTGAATCCATCTACAAACATATTTTTTTTATAAGCAATAATAGCTGGTGTATTTAAGGGCGATTTTACATAAGTAAGAGTCAATTTCGAAAGAGGAGTGTTTCCGCTGCAGCCTACTACAAACAAAAATGCTCCTATAATTTTGAAAATTTTACACATAATACCTCTCCTTTATATGATTTTGTTTAAAATTATTTTTTTTAATTCAGAAGATGCTATAGAAGAATTTCGCTCAGCATGAGTTAAATTATTTTCTATTGTTTGCTTTACTCTGCCTTGGCTGAGAATAATAATTTTATCAGCCAGAAATACTGCTTCATCAATATTGTGCGTGATAAATATAATTCCTACTTGTTCCAGTGTAGCGATATACAATAATTTTTTTTGCATATCATGGCGAGTAAAATAATCTAAAGCAGCAAATGGTTCATCCATCAATAGAATATTTGGTTTATAATGTAAAGCACGACCTAAAGCTACTTTTTGTGCCATTCCTCCAGAAATTTGGTGGGGATATAAGTCTTTAAAAGATGTTAATTCTAATATTTCCAATAGTTTATTGCAATATTCATAATCCTTTTCCCCGAAAAACATAATATTTTCTGCAACGGTGAGCCAAGGAAATAATCTTGTTTCCTGAAATACAGTTGCTGTTTTGGTATAGTGGGGGATAACTAAGTGTCCAGAAGTAGGTGTTGTAAGTTTGTTAATAATACGTAGTAGGGTTGTTTTTCCGCTACCGCTTTTCCCAACAATTGTAGTAATTTGGTTGGTAGGGATGCTGATCGATAGATTATTGAGTGCATAAAAATCATGATTGTCAACCTTGAAAACTTTAGTGATATTAGTAAGATCTATATTCGACATATTTTGTATCCTGTGGAACTCCGTGCGGTAAAAGACCTAACAGCCATGAAAAAAGGTTATCAATTGCTGCACCAATGAATCCTAAACTAAAAATACCAACAATAATCACGGGTGATTGGGATAGTTCCCGTGCATCTAAAATCATATAACCTAATCCCGCACTAGCAGCGATCATTTCAGCTCCAATCAATGAACGCCATGCATAAGTAAGTCCAAGCTGTAATCCCATGATAATGGAAGGTAGTACTGACGGAATAATAATACGCTTAAGAATTTCGTTATTGGACATATTTATAGATTTGCCGACTTCAATTAGTTTAGGGTCGCAATAAGTAATACTATTCAGCGTATTAAAAAAAATGGGTAGAAAACTAACAAGGAATACAACAACAATTTTAGAAATTTCGCCAATCCCAAACCATAAAATAAGCAATGAAATTATAGCTACTGGAGGTATATGTCTCAAAAATTCTAATATTAATTTGCTGTAGATATAAAATGTAGGATAAAAATAAAAAATTAAGACACAACTAAAACTGACGGAAACTGCTAATATAAATCCTATGAAAACCCTGTATAAACTGATTATTATGTGCTTCAATAATTGGCCGTTAAGGCACATCTTGAAAAAGGCAGATAATACGGCAGAAGGTGAAGGTAATAAATAACTATTAAACCATGATAATTCTGAACCTATCTGCCATATTAATATTAAAATTACAGGTATTAATATTTGTTTGTATATATTTTTTATCATCTTGACATTCCTGTTCTATTCTAACAAATTTTTAGTAGAAATATCAAGATGATAATGGAGATTATTTTGAAACAACTAATTGTTGATCATGTCTATCGATAATTAAAGCAATGGCACCATCGCCTGTAACATTTAACGCTGTCCCAAAGCTATCTTGAGCAATGTATAAAGCGATCATCAAACTGAGCATTTCAGGCGAAAATCCCAACATTGATTCGAGAATTCCAAGGGATGCCATCACAGCGCCTCCTGGAATACCTGGAGCTGCAACAACCATTAATCCTAACATCATAATAAATCCTGCCATTGATGAAAAAGGAATTTCGGTTCCTTGAAGTTTCAATATTGCCATAGCGCAAGTAGTTAAAGTAATAGCACTGCCAGATAGGTGTATATTAGCACATAACGGTGCAGTGAATTCAGCAATATTGTTGCGAATGCCGTTTTGTTTCATTTGCTGAATAGTAATGGGAATAGTAGCAGCGGATGATTGTGTACCTAATGCCGCGAAATAGGCAGGTAGCATATTTTTGATGCATTCTAAGGGATTTTTTTTCGCATAGATACCTGCAACAGCATACTGAATCATCAAAGCTGTAAAGTGCAATGCAATAACTAGTAAGAAAACTTTTCCGAAAGTTCCCATGATGGTAAATAACTGACCTGATTGTGTCATTGTTGCAAAGATTCCGACAATATGAATAGGCAATAGAGGAATAATGACTTTAGTGATGAAATTTTCGATGATTACAAAAAAATCATAAGTACTTTTTTTGAGTACAGAAGAGTCATTCATTTTTGAGAGTCCGACACCCAAAATAAAAGCCAGCACCAAGGATGATGTTACTGAAAGAACTGGAGGCATATCAATAGTAAAATATGCGGAAAGAGAACTGTGTGGATCCAGTACTCCTATACTCATGTTGGATAGGATATAAGGAAAAACATTAGAATTGACAAAAAATGCTAAAAATCCAGCAAAAATGGAGGAAACATAAGCTAACATGATAGTAGCAAAAAGAATTTTTCCAGAATTTCCACCTAATTGTGCAATTCCATTGGTAATAAATGCAAGAATCAACAGAGGAACAGTAAATTTGAGAAGATTACCGAAAATGGAAGAAAATGTCGCGAAAATACGAATAAGAACTTCATTTCCAGTAAATCCTATTGCGATACCTGCTAAAATGCCTAAAATAATATGCAAAAGTAACCCTAAGTTATTTTTTTTCTTCATCATTTCCTCCTCGGGAAATTTATTTATTCTTTATTATAGGATGTATTATCATGAATGTAAAATCTTTTTTCTAAATATGCTGAAAAATATAAAAAAGTACTTTTATTGTTATTTTTTTGTGGTTATGTTATAATCATCTTTCTAGAATGCAGGTATTTTTATGCAAAAAACGTTTTTTGGTCGACTTTGCAACGGCACGGATGTATATTGTTATACTTTGAAAAATCAGTATATAACAGCAAAAATTCTCAATTATGGTGCGATTATTAAGGAACTATTGATTAGAGAAAGAAATACTGTTTTAGGTTACAATACCTTAGCGGAATATGAAACAGATTCATACTATCTTGGTGCTGTTATAGGACGTGTTGCTGGAAGAATTTCAGATGGCCAGTTAATCGTTTCGGATCAGACATATCAACTTGAGCAAAATAATGGTAATAATCATCTTCATGGCGGGAATCAAGGATTTCATAAAAAAGTTTGGAGTGTGTTGGAATATTCGTCAGATAAAATCAGCTTGACTTATCATTCGTTGCATATGGAAGAAAATTATCCTGGCAATGTTGATATAGTTATTGAGTACAGGCTTGAAGGTACAACTTTTATTTTGGAATATCAAGCCCAATCTGATAGAGAAACCGTAATAAATTTAACAAATCATTCTTATTTTAATCTTGGTGATAGGCTTGAAGATATTTCCCAGCACTTTCTTCAAATTAACGCTGAGCAATTTTACATCCTTGATGCTAATTATATTCCTAAAGAACTATCTTTTGTTAACGACACCCCTTTTGATTTTCGAAAATTACATAGGATTCAGGAAAGATTATCTCAACCTCATGAACAATTGTCATTTGCAAGAGGCTATGATCATTTATTTGTTCTGCAAGAAATTGAACCTCAAGTTATTTTGTTGTCTCCCGATCAAAATCTTATGCTTTGTGCCTCGACAAATCAAAAATACATGATTTTTTATACAGGAAACTTTCTAGGGACTGATAATACTTCATTTATATGCCGACAAGGTCTATGCTTAGAAATGCAGTCTATTAATCAATTTGGTCTTATATCTATAAATCCTGCTGTACTTTATCATCACATTACAAAATGGAATTTCCAAAGTAGATAATATGTTTTATATTGACAAAATTTTAATAATCATGTAAAATGATACTCTGTGGAGAGGTGGCTGAGTGGTCGAAAGCGGCGGTCTTGAAAACCGTTGTACAGCAATGTACCGGGGGTTCGAATCCCTCTCTCTCCGAACATAAGTTCTAAGTAGTTGATATATAACGATTTAGAACTTTTATTTTACCCCTACACTTCCTGAAAATCGGGACATCTTGCCCGTTCAAAGAATTTGAATGAGACTGTTGAGAACATTTTTCTGAGAAATTGCACCTGAAAATTTCATAGATTCTCAAAACATACTTTCCCCGGTTCCATAGTAGGAACCGAATTTTGATAACTCTCTCTGTAAACTTAACTTATATTATACATTTCAATAAAATATCCGTAAATTTGAAACGGAATAGATGTTAGGGTTG